>JANLUE010000570.1:0-12110 GCA_031363325.1 Gemmataceae bacterium | reverse complement strand
ACAACACCGCCCACCAGGAAAAGAAGCTCGAACTTTCGCTGACCGCTCAGGAACGGGCCCTCGTCGAGGCCGACGCCCAGGAACTGAAAACCGCCCAGGAACTGAAGGCGCTGCGTTCGTTCCGCGATCGCTTCGAGATGCCGCTCACCGATAACGATCTGAAGAAGTACAAGTTCTTTCGGCCGGCCGACGACGCCCCGGAGATGCGCTATCTGCACGAACGACGCCGAGCCCTCGGCGGCTATCAGCCAGCCCGCAACGCCGCGTTCGTCCCAAGCCAACCGCCCAAGCCGGAAAGCTTCGGTCGGGCGCTGTTGGGTACCCCGGCCGGCAAGGGTCAATCGACGACGCTCGCATGGGTCACACTCATGCAGCAATTGATGAAAGACCCCAACGTCGGGGCTCACATTGTCCCGATCGTTCCGGACGAAGGCCAGACGTTCGGTCTGCCGCCGCTCTACAACCAATTCGGTTTGTACAGTCCGAACGATCAGCGTTACATCCCCGTC
The DNA here is from genome assembly GCA_031363325.1 of Gemmataceae bacterium. Taxonomy (GTDB): domain Bacteria; phylum Planctomycetota; class Planctomycetia; order Gemmatales; family Gemmataceae; genus SIAJ01. Next base: position 11,601 of record JANLUE010000570.1, on the reverse strand, counting down.
GATAAGGGGACGATGACCGAATACAAGGAGAAGCCGGACGGGCAGATATTCCAGGAAGGGATCAACGAAGCGGGCGCGATGTCCACGTTCATCGCTTCGGGGACCGCTTACAGCACCTTCGGCGTGAACACGATTCCGTTCTACGTCTACTATTCGATGTTCGGCTTCCAGCGCGTGGGCGATCTGATTTGGGCGGCGGCCGACAGTCGCTGTCGCGGCTTCCTGATGGGCGCGACCGCCGGCCGAACCACTCTGAACGGTGAGGGCCTGCAACACGAGGACGGCCACAGCCACTTGATGGCCCTCACGGTCCCGACGTGCCGTGCCTACGACCCCGCCTGGGGGTATGAAGTCGCGACCATCGTCGAGGAAGGCATCAACCGGATGTTCGTCCGGGGCGAGGACGTCTTCTATTACCTGACGATTTACAATGAGAGCTACGACATGCCGCCGATGCCCGAGGGCGTGGGCGTTCGCGAGGGCATCTTGAAGGGCCTGTACCCATTCAAGACGGTGAACCCCGACGGGGCGAAGCACACGGTGCAACTACTCGGCAGTGGCGTGATCCTGCGAGAAGTCCTGCGGGCCCAGGAAATCCTCGTGACGAAATACAACGTGGCGAGCACCGTCTACAGCGCGACGAGCTACCAGCAACTCCGCCGCGACGCGATCGAGTGCGAGCGATTCAATCGCCTGCATACGGAGCAGCCGAAGAAAGTCCCTTACGTCGAACAGGTCCTGGGCCGAGATACGGCCATCCCGGTCGTCGCCTCGAGCGACTACATGCGGGCATTGCCCGAACAGGTTGGTTCCTACCTGAACGGCAAGCTGCTTGCACTGGGTACCGACGGCTTCGGCCGTTCGGAGACGCGGCCGAACCTGCGGCGCTTCTTCGAAGTCGACGCCGAACACGTGACGATCGCCACCCTGTACGCCCTCGCCGAACGCGGCCAATTGGAGCGAAGCGTGGTGACGCAAGCAATCAAGGATTTGGGCGTCGACACGGAGCGGCCCGACCCGTGGACGTGTTAGTTAGCCGCGAGGCGCTAGCCGAGCGCGTCCGCGAATTGCGGCAAGAGACTTGGTGTTTCGAGTTGGAAATATCCTGCGCCGCGGTCAGCGACAAGGCGAGCCGGTGTGGCGTAAGCCCACCGGGTGAACCCTGGGAGACATCGTGGTTGTCGGTGTACTCGACCAAAAAGTGATGTCGCTGGGGGGTTCACCCGGCGGGCTAACGCCCACCGGCTCGCCTTGTCATCCGCGAATCGCTCGGGTGACCGAGTGTTACTTGTTCGAAGAATTCTGCGGCGCGCTCGGCTAACGGAATTGAAAATGGACTTATGTTTGCCGGAACTCGGTGAGGGGATCGCGGACGCGACCGTCGTGAACGTGCCGGTCAAGGCCGGGCAGACGGTCAAGGCGGGCGACACGGTGATCGAGGTCGAGACGGACAAGGCGTCGATGCCGATTCCGTCCGACGGCGACGGCACGATCTCCGAGGTCCGCGTGAAGGCGGGCGACAAGATCAAGGTCGGGGCGGTCATCGCGGTGATCGGCGGCAGCGCCAAGCCGTCAGCCCCCGCGCCGAAGGTCGAACAGCCCGTTGCCGCACTCGCGCCGAAATCCAATGGCACGCCGGCCAGCCGGCGCGACTTCGTTCTTCCCAACCTCGGCGAGGGCATCGAGTCGGGGGTGGTTGTTTCGATCAACGTGAAGGCCGGCGATTCGATCAAGAAGGGTCAAGAGCTGCTGACCGTCGAGACCGACAAGGCCGCGATGCCGCTCGAAGCGGACGCGGACGGCCGGGTCGAGGAATTGAAGGTCAAGGCGGGCGATAAGGTCGCGATTGGGGCCGTGTTGTTGGTCATCGGCGGTTCGGCCGGCGCGCCGACCGTTTTGCCGGCCAAGGTCGAGGCAACGCCCACGCCGCGGCCGGAGGTTGCGGCACGACTCGAACCGGTCGCTGCGAACGGCTCAGTCCATTCGAAGGGTACCGTTCACGGGAACGGCCCGATCCCGGCCGGGCCGGCGACGCGCCGCTACGCCCGTCAACATGGCGTGAATCTGGCCGAGGTCTCCGGCACCGCCCGAGGCGGCCGCGTCACGGTCGACGACGTGCGCGGCCACATTCGCAACCGAATGAACCAACCAGCGGCCGGTTCGCCAATGCCGCGAGGTGGAAGCGGGCAAGTTATTGCTCCGCCGTTGCCGGATTTCTCGAGGTACGGGCCGATTGAGAAGAAGCCGCTCAGCAACATCCGAAAGAAGATCGCCGAGAACCTGACGATCGCCTGGAACGTCGCCCCAGCGGTGACGCAATTCGACTTGGCCGACATCACCGACCTCGAAGCGGGCCGCAAGCGAATCACGGAAGGGCTTGCGAAAGGTTCCCCCAAGGTCACGATGACCGTGCTCGCCGTAAAGGCCGTCGTCGCGGCGTTGAAAGAGTTCCCGAGCTTCAACGCGTCGATCGACCTCGCGAACGGCGAGGCGATCTACAAACAGTATTTCCACATCGGCATCGCGGTCGATACGGAACGCGGCCTTGTCGTCCCGGTGATTCGCGACGCGGACAAGAAGAGTATCCGCGACTTGGCGACCGAGATCGCGACGCTCGCCGAGAAAGCCCGCGCCGGCAAACTCGCCATTGATGAGATGCGGGGCGGCACGTTCACGATCACGAATCTTGGTGGCATCGGCGGGACGGCCTTCTCACCGATCATCAACTACCCCGAAGTCGCGATCCTCGGCCTCTCGCGATCGGCCATTCAACCCGCCTGGCGCGACAATCAATTCATTCCGCGCCTCATGATGCCCCTCTCGCTGACCTACGACCACCGCATCATCGACGGCGCCGACGGCGCCCGCTTCACCACGCGGCTGGCCCAACTCTTCAGCGACCCGATTCGACTGTTGATGGAGAGTTAGCGGCGTCGCGCTTTACTTGCGGCCCAAGATGCCGACATCTTCAATCTGGATTGCGGTCGCGAATCGATCGATCCAGGTTGCCAGTGTCTTGATCGCGTCGGTCTTCCGGACGCGGTCGCTGATCTCATTCGGCACTTCACCGAAGCGAATTCGGAGTTGACGCAGGAGCATGTCTTTCGATGTGCTGATCGAAGCATCCTCCTGAAGTTTCTGGGCCATCGTTTGTTTCGTCGCCATGAATTGTCTCCGCCGTTCGTCCGTGTGGACGGACGCTTCGACGACGCCTCACTTGTGGCCCAAGATGCCGACATCGTCGATATTGTTGGCGGTCACCATTCGATCGAGCCACGTTGTCAGGGTTTTCAAGGCATTCGTTTGTCGAACGCGATCGCTGATCTCATTCGGTACTTCTCCAAAACGAATTTGGAGTTGTCGAAGTAACGTTTCCTTCGCGTAGCCTACGGCCCCGTCTTCGACCGGTTTCTGGGCAATCGTTTGCTTCTTCGCCATGAATTGTCTCCGCAGATCGTCCGTGTTCACGGACGCTTCGACGACGGCTGGCTCACTTGCGGCCCAAGATGCCGACATCTTCAATCTGGTTGGCAGTCATCATTCGGTCGAGCCAGGTCGCAAGGGTCTTGAGCGCGTCGGTCTTCCGGACGCGGTCGCCGATCGCATTCGGCACTTCACCGAAGCGAATTCGGAGTTGTCGCAAGAGCACGTCTTTCGAAGTGCTGATCGAAGCATCCTCCTGAAGTTTCTGGGCCATCGTTTGTTTCTTCGCCATGAATTGTCTCCGCAGGTCGTCCGTGTTCACGGACGCTTCGACGACGGCCGAGAGATCGTCGTGCTCGGCCCCCTCTCGGACATGATACAGCAGCGCCTGAAGGTACGTCAGCATCTCCAGCCAGCGAAATCGCTCGGCACGCGGCATCCGCTCCAGTGCGCCAACGACATCGCCCAGCCGGGAACGGAAAGCGGTCGCGTCGTCCGAACGATGCCGAAACAGGCTCAGCACCAGACCGAAGAAGCCGCCTTCGTCGCGGAGGCGGGCGTCGGCGGTCGAACTCAGGTTGAACAGGATCGGCTCGAAGGCCGGCGTCACCGACGCGAACTCCACTCCCAGGTTCATGAGCGCGTGCAGCGGTTCGAGCTTGGGCCAGGGCCGATCGCCGGTGTACAGGACAATCGGCAGCACCGGTTGAAGTTTGAACCCCGCGAGGGTGCGGTGTTTTTTCTCCCAGGCCCGCATCTGGGACTTGTAAATCTGCACCGTGTAGTCGAGCAGGCGCAACATCATCAGGCGCTCCGGGCCCGATTGATGCTCGAGCAGCACATAGATGAACACCTCCTTCAGGCCACGGGCGGCCCCCTTGCGGGCCGGGGCGCGCAGCACGAGGTCGGACTCGACGTGGCGAAAATCGCGCGTGATGAAGTCGGCCGGCTCCGGCTTCATGCGGTCGAAGTCGATCAGGCGAACGTACTTGGGAGCGGAGACCGAGAGAAACTCGCGTACCGTGGCCGGCGTCTCGAGCAACAGACGCAGGCCGTTCTGGGGGAAGTTGCGGACCAGCGCGAGCAGTTGATCTTGGTTCATGATTATCTCCTACGCGGCCCGGAGCGGCGGCCGCGTGGTCCCTCGTCGGTGATCGCTTGCCTCAGTTCCTTTGGCAATGGCGACTCGAATTCCACACGCTCGCCGGTGGCCGGGTGATCGAACGAGAGTTTCCAGGCGTGCAGGCCAAGCCGGCCCGCGGGGCCGGCCTTCTGGCCGTAGATCGAGTCGCCGATCACCGGGCAGCCGAGGCCCGCCAGGTGAACGCGGATCTGGTGCTTGCGGCCGGTTTCCAGATCGACTTCCACGAGGCAATAGCGCGGGCCCGACTGGCGGACCCGGTACCGGGTGACCGCGAGTTTGGCGTCGGGCTTCTCAACCGAAGTCGCCCGCACGTGCAAGTCCTTCCCTTCCGTCAGGTAATTGCGAATTTCGCCGTGCGGTTGCCGAGGCGTTCCTTCGACGACCGCGAGATACGTCTTTTGAACCCCCTCCCACTTGCCCTGTAACTGGTCGCGAACAATTTCGCTGCGTGCGAACATGATTAAGCCCGATGTGCCCCGGTCGAGTCGATGAACGACGAACGCTTTCCCCCGGCGATTCGCGGTCAGGCATTCGCACAGGACGGCGAACGCCGTGTCGGCCTTTTCGGAATCGGTCTCGACGGACAACAGTCCGCCGGGCTTGTCGATGAGAAGTAGGTGATCGTCGAAATGGACGAGCGGCATGCCGGCCTTGCCAAGCATTTCGGCCAATGGATCGGGTCGTTCGCGCTTGGCGATCGCCACCCGATCGCCAGCCTTGAGGGGGTAGTCGAATTTCTTGGTCGGCTGGCCGTTGACGTGAATTTGGCCGTGCTTGAGGAGTTGCTTGACGCCGGTCCGCGACATCGGCTTCAGGGCTTCGAGCAACCATTCGAGCAACGGGCCGTCGGTCGCGGTGAATTCACGCATGGGTTCATTCAATGAGCCACGCGGCCAATGCATAGAGATTCGCGGCAGACGGTTGGGGCCGGCCACGTTTCAAGAGCGTGGACGATTTTTTTTCAGCTTCGTTGGGCGAGCGGGCGATGGTGGATCGACAAATGTAAATTGGACATCGCCGCCGATTCGAAAAAGGATTGAGAGCAGGCGATCCACCGTGAAGTCCCGGAGCCGACCGCGAACGATCAGGGAAATCTTAGGTTGATCGACGCCGGCGGACTCCGCGGCGAGAACCTGCGTCCAACCCTTCGCTCGAATTAGCTTGCCGATTTGAGCGGCGATCTGCGACTTTCGGAACGCGAGTTCCGGCTCCGTCACTCCAATGTCGGCGAAGACGTTGCCGCTACCGCGCGTTACGATGGAGTCGCGATCATTCGTAGTTGGCTTCATGGTGCTCCTTGGCGGCCGCCAGCCGGCGATCGATGAGCGCGATCTCACGCGGCGGAGTCGCACGGCCCGATTTCGACTTTTTCTGAATCGCGTGCAAAACGTAGATCGCTTCAAGAAACTGTGTGGTGTAAACCGTGCGAAAAGTCCCCGTTCGGTCCGTCGTTCGAATTTCGCAGACCGCTCCGCCGTCGAAGCCTTTCATGGTCTTGACCGAATCGAGTCGCTGACCCGTTTGGGCAAGCCAAAGTGCGTGGCCAATCTCATCTTTCGCCGCCTCCGAAAACTCACTAAGGTCTTCGAGACTTGAGCCCATCCACTCGATCGGTTTCGGTCGAACAGGGCTGGCGGACATCGTATGCCAATTCTAGTATAGGGCGATCGGTCTATCAAGTGCGGCCAAGGAGCATCGGCCGAATCGGTTCGAGAGCGTGGTTTCGGTCAACGTAGGGCGATTCGTCCCTTTTGGAACGCGGGTGCCTACTCTGAACTTATCGCCTTCATTCATCGGAGACCGTCATCATGCGGAAGTGGATCGGCTTCGCCGCACTACTCATGGGTCTGGCCATTGTCGCGACCCCGGGGCTGCCCTCGGCCGACGCGCAGGCGAAAGACCCGAAAAAGGACGCGAAGAAAGACCTCGGCAAAAAAGACGTGCCGAAGAAGGCCGCCGAACTTGGAACGGTGGAAGTCACGAAAGACAAGCAGGGCAAGTTCCGCTTCCGCATCACGGACGCGGACGACAAGGTGATCGCTCAACCGCCGAAGGGCTACGCGACCAAGGAAGAAGTGCTGGCGTTGCTCGAACAGATCAAGGAAACGTTGAACAAGGTGAAGCCGACCGACGCGAAGGATTGAGGCGCGTAAAAAAATCCGGCCCCCTTTCGGAGGCCGGATACCAGACTCACTTTCGGGTCCCGTCCTTCCCTAGCGGTCAGCCTGGCTGCCTTATCCGCTCCCCCCTCGGAGCGGGCAAGACCCTAAGTAAACCGGAGCCCGACGGCGACTCCGTGGAAGGAAAAAGGGGCCATCCGCGTGACTTGACGGCCCATCTTTCGGCGTCGTCAGTGGGTCAAACCGGCGACACACATACCTAGAATCGATGGCGTGCCGATGCAACCAAATCCACTGGTTTTTTCGGGAAGATCGGCATAATCGCTACCGTTCCCGCCCCGCGCGAAAACCACTGTCGCCGGGTGAAAGTGTCACTCGCCCATTCAACTGACAGTCCACGTGGATGTGCTAGGCTTCCGTCACGAACCACCAATCCGGGCCTGAGCAGGTTCATTTGGATTGCCTCCGTAGAATGTCGGTGGCCGATGGGGCGAGTCACTGGAAGTGAACCGTTCGTGCATGTGCCCTCTCATTGAATCTCACGCTCGGCCTGAATTGTTGGTCCAATCACGGCTAAGATGACAGGAGCCAGCGGCGGCTCGACGGAGCTTTCTCAATGCCCGAAACCATGCGTCGAAGTCAAACGGATGCTCTGGAGAAGAGCTACACGCCTGTCCTCGTCCCAAACAAGGCTCTCGCCGATTGTCTGCTCGGGGCGAACCTTGACCTGATCGTTGGCGACGTTCGGTACACCATTTCTCGACTCAGTCACGTGGATGTCGATTTCGGAACCGAGACGCGATCGCACTCGATGATCGAGAAGCTTGCCGATTGGATCGCGAAGCCAAAGAACATCGTCTCGCTCGCCATCGGTGCCCAAATCTGCGCCTTTGTGAGCCTGTTCCTGCTTTCGATCCCAAGTATTTTGCAGAGTGTGCAAGCGGCCGTCGGGTTGTCGAACGATGGACTGAGCGCGATGGCTGCGTTCATCGCGTTTGAAGCCGGTTCCGCAATCTTGTTGGTGGCGGCGCGAGTGGCCTGGAAGGTCGCGAATCCCCAGTACATGCTGACCCCGACAACGCGTCGATGAACGCCGGGACTTCATTGAGGTCGCTGATGCCCATGCCCGAATTCGCCAAAAACTGGGCGATGCCCTTTCTCTTCGGTTCCGTCTGCGGCGCGTTTGGCGTCGTCGTATTTACGCTCTTGGTTCCCGCGGCCTGGCCGGGAGCGGTCGAAGTTGCACAGCCGTTCCGCTCGCTGTTGATCGTGCTCGTTCTGGTTGGAATGGCCATGGTCTTGGCCCGAGCTTATTGGTGGTTCTACCTGCCAACTCCCGAGCGACACGAACAGCGCTGGGCGGCCAATTTTTTCGGGCTGACGCTGGCCGCCCCGCCCGCCGGCTTCGCGATGCAGTTCGGGTTCAACTTGCCCTGGCTCGAAGCTCGATTTCAAGTTGATGGCGGAGGCATTGCCGGGGTCATCGTTTCATTGTTCGGCGTAGTGGCCACACTGATTTGCATCGCGCTGTTTCGCGTCGACTATCGAGTGAGTCACCCACCGCCGCCTCAATGAGCCGATCGATTCCAATAACTCGCCTGGGACCCGCCCGGCCGATCTCCTATAAATGCGAGAACCGCCCGGGATCGCCCCGCGATCGGATCGATGCACCGACCCCCCGCCGATAGCACGGCCGACGCCCCGCCACCGGCGGACCGCCTCAGCCTCTGGGACGCGATCTGCCTGATCGTGGGGATCATCATCGGCGCGTCGATCTACGAAACTTCGCCGAGCATCTTCAAGGCCGCCGGCAACCCCACGACCGCCATGGCGGCCTGGGCACTGGGCGGCATCGTCTCGCTGATCGGTGCTCTGTGTTACGCCGAGCTCGCCAGCGCCTATCGCACGTCGGGCGGGGACTACACGTACCTGACGCGGGCGTACGGGCCGAAGATGGGGTTCGTGTTCGCCTGGGCCGAATTGTCCGTCATTCGCACGGGCGGCAGTATCGCGTTCATGGCCTACGTGTTCGCACGTTACGCCAACGAGTTCTGCCCGCTCGGCGACAATTCACGGCTCATCTACGCGTTGGCGGGAATCATTGGGCTGACGTTCGTGAACGCGGTTGGCGTGAAGCCGGGCCGCGTCGTTCAGAATTGCCTGACCACCGCGAATATCGTCGGGTTGACGAGCATCGCCTTGATCGGCCTGATCTGGTTCGTACGGGGAAATTCGCAACCGTCGGCCGCTGACCACCTGGCCGTTGAAGTCGCATCGGCCGTTGGAAACTCCACGAATACCGGCGGGGCGACGATCGCGGCGAGTACGTTGCCCTCCCTCGAACTCAACTTCGCCTTGATGATGGTTTTCGTTTTCTATGCCTATGGCGGCTGGAACGAGGCCGCGTTTATCGCGTCCGAAGTGAAGCACCCGAAACGAAACGTCCGCCGGGCACTTCTCTTGGGCACCTTGCTGGTAACGGTCATTTATCTCGCCGTGAACCTCGCCTACGTCGGGGCGCTCGGCTACTGGGGCGTTTGCAAATCGCAAGCGATCGCGGCCGACATGTTCGCGTTACCTTTCGGCGACGGCGGCCGCAAGGCGATCAGCGCCCTCGTCATGGTGTCGGCCCTCGGCTCGGTCCACGGCCTCTTGTTCACGGGGATGCGCCTCTACGGTACGTTCGGGCGCGACCATTCGCTATTCGCCTGGTTGGCCGGCAAGGAAGATCGACCGCACGCGCTCGGAGCGCTGTTCGCCCAGGCGGCGTTCAGCATCCTGCTGATCGCCATGGTCGAACTGGCCTATCACTGGCGGCAGATGCTTTCGGACATGGCCGGCTACTGTGGCTTCCAACTCGATCCTTCGTTCCACACGCACGGCGACATCTACAAGCTCGTCGCTTGCACCGCCCCCGTCTTCTGGCTGTTCTTCCTGCTGACGGGGTGTTCGCTGTTCATACTCCGCTGGCGCGAGCCGCACCGCGAACGCCCATTCCGCGTGCCGCTCTATCCCGTACTGCCGTTCATCTTCGTCGCCTCGTGTGCGTTCATGCTCTACAAGTCGGCCGCCTACGCGCTCGAACAAGAACCCGCCGAAGCCCTGATCGTCGCCGGCCTGATGTTGGTTGGGGTACCGCTCTGCTTTCTGTCCGGACGGGGTCGGGTTCGTCAATAGTCATCTGGTCAATAGTCATTGGTCATTGTCATTGGTCGTTGGCTAACAAGCGATGATGTTGTGTTTGTTAAATCAATGACAAATGACCAATGACCAAAAACAAACATGCCAAAAGATCATTACGAAGTATTGGGTGTGAGCAAGTCGGCGTCGACCGACGAGATCGCGAAGGCGTACAAGAAGCTCGCGCGCCAGCATCATCCGGATCGGAACCCCGGGGACAAGCAGGCCGAGGCGCGGTTCAAGGAAATTCAGAACGCGTACGACACGCTGTCCGATCCCAAGAAGAAATCGATGTACGACCAGTTCGGGACTGATGTCCCGAACGCGGGCGGGGCCGGCGGGTTTCAGTTCGGCGGGCCGGGCGGGCAACAAGTCGATCCCGAAGTCGCGCAGGAAATGTTTCGCCGCATGTTTGGCGGCGGTAGTGGATCGGCCGGTGGCTTCGAGGACATTCTCGGCGGTTTCGGCGGTCGAGCGCGCGGACGTGGCCGGGGTCGGCCGCAAGCGGCCGAGACCGTCGAAGTCGAAGCCCGCGTGCCGTTCCTGACGGCCGCTCTCGGCGGAACGATCGGCCTTCGCGTCGGCGACCGCGACATCGACGTTCGCGTTCCGCCGGCCTTCGAGGACGGCAAGAAGCTCCGGGTGGCCGGCCAGGGCGAGTCCGGCGAGGACATCGTCGTCAAAGTATTTGTTGACCCGCACGCCTATTTTCGCCGCGAAGGCCGCGACGTCTTGCTCGATGTGCCAATCAGCGTCTCGGAGGCGATCCTCGGCGGCAAGGTCGAGGTACCGACCGTGGCCGGCAAGCGCGTCTCGGTCAAGGTTCCCCCCGGAACTTCGAGCGGCTCGCGCGTCCGCCTACCCGGCCTCGGCGTCGCGGGCGGCGATCAGTACCTGGTCATGAAAGTCGTCGTGCCCAAAGGCAAACCCGACGACCGCACGAAAGAATTGATTGACGAGTACGCCAAGCTCCACCCGGACGACGTCCGCATCGATGTGGCGTGGCGTTAGCTTCCGCCGCCTTCGAGTAGCTTGCGCAACTCTTCCTTCCAGTCTCGATCCGCGTACTCGCCCTGATCGAGAACCTGGAAGCGGAACCGGTGGTTCTCGAAGCCTTCTCCCAATTGTTGCCACGATACCTCGCGGCCGGTCTCTTCGAAAAACTTTGCCACATCGCGTTTGTACGTGGTGTCTTCGCTGCCTTTCAAGTGTCCGCCCTTGCTCTCCAGCACGAGTACGCGCGCGACCGGCTTCTCGTCGCGCCCTTCTTGCACGACGAAGTCGGGGTAGATCGGGTTGCGACGATAGCCCTGCACGGAGAAATTCTCCGGGCCGACCAGATTGCGATACCACCACAAGACTTGCGGGTGGCCGTCGAGGTAGAGGGCCACGCTCTTCTCGTAAGAATTCAGATCGTCGGGCACGTAGTCGAATAACGATCGTTGACTGAGCGTACCATTTGCGTGCATCAGTTGTCGAGTCGCCCGAACTTCCACCTGGAGGGGGATTTCAAATCGACACTCGACGCACTGCAACCAGAAGCACAATTTGCCCTTTTCAAAGAGGAACCGGAAGGCCGCCTCCGTCTTGCGGTTGGTCTCGTGTTCGATGAAGCCGGCGATTCGATTGCGAATCTCGAACTTCGCGAGCCCGAGCTTCCCGACCAGTTCGCGATCGCGTTGCATCAACCGGGCGAGCACTTCGCGAACGACGACCCGCAATTGCTTGAAGCTG
>JANLUE010000547.1:0-1246 GCA_031363325.1 Gemmataceae bacterium | reverse complement strand
CCCCGACCTCACCGGCAAGAAAGTCTTGATCCGCGTGGACTTCAACGTTCCGCAGGACAAGAAGACCGGCGCGATCACAAACGATCGCCGCATCCGGGCCGCGTTGCCGACGGTGAAATATCTGCTCGATAAGGGGGCGGCCGTCATTGCGATGAGCCATCTGGGTCGGCCCAAGGGGGACCCGGTTGCCGACGCGAACTTGAAGATGGACAGGGTTGCGGCCCGGTTCGGCGAGTTGCTCGGTCGGCCGGTGTTGAAGGCCGGCGATCACGTCATCAGCCCCGAGAGTCGCGCGACCGCGTTGGCCCTCAAGGCCGGCGACGTCATGTTGCTCGAGAACCTTCGCTTCGACGCACGCGAACAAAAGAACGACCCGGACTTCGCGGCCGCGATCGCCGCACTAGGCGATGTCTACGTCAACGACGCGTTCGGCACGTGCCATAACGACAAAGACGCGTCGATGGTCGCGGTCCCAGCCGCCATGGCCGGCAAGCCGCGCGTGCTCGGCTTCCTCGTCGCCAAAGAACTCGAAGTCATCGAAGGCCTGATGGGCGCGCCGAAGACCCCGGTCCTCGGGATCATGGGCGGGGCCAAAGTCTCGGACAAGATCGCGTTCATCAACGCCTTGCTCAAGAAGGTCGATCACCTGTTGATCGGCGGCAAGATGGCGTACACGTTCCTCAAGGCGCGTGGCGTCGATGTCGGTAGCACGAAGGTGTCGGACGACGAACTGACGGCCGCCCAGCCATTGCTCGGCCACGTCGGGACCAAGATCACGCTCCCGGTCGATTGCCTCGCGGCCAAGTCGGACGACCTGGCCGCGACGCAAAACTTCGACGGGCCGATCCCGGTCGGCTACGAGGGCGTGGACATCGGCCCGAAGACCTTGGCGGCGTACTCCGAAAAAATCAAGTCGGCCGGCACAGTCATTTGGAATGGCCCGGTCGGCTGGTTCGAGCAGCCGGCGTTCTCGAAGGGAACGCGCGGCATTGCGGAAGCGATGGCGAACAGCAAAGCGGTCACGGTCGTCGGCGGCGGCGAAACGGCCGAGGCCGTCGAACAATTCGGCTTCGACACCAAGCTGACCCACGTCTCGACCGGCGGCGGCGCGTTCCTGGCGTACGTCGAAGGCAAGAAGTTCGCGTCGCTGGCGCAGATTGATGAACGCGGTTAGTTGATTCGGGGGACCCCCGGCCTCGAAGCCATCGGCCGGGGCTAGCTGCGAGTCGCCGAAGCGGCTCCCCGA
>JANLUE010000538.1:0-1080 GCA_031363325.1 Gemmataceae bacterium | reverse complement strand
GTTCGAGTACGCGGTCGCGAACGCGTTCGATCCCGACTTCGAGCAAGAGCTTCATGCTCGCGCCCAGCGCGCAGATGCCGCCGACGTTCACGGTCCCGCCTTCGAACCGGCCAGCGTGGGGCTTCAGGCGAAAGTCGATCGTGTTGAAGTCGCCCGAGTTCACGACGCTGTTCCAGCCGACCCCCGTCGCGTGAAGACGTTCGACCCACTCGCGGCGAACGTACGCGATGCCGGCTCCTTCCGGGCCGAGCAGCCACTTGTGCCCATCGGCCGCCAGGGCGTCGATCGGCAACTGGCGCACGTCGAGCGGGATCACGCCAAGCGATTGAATCGCATCGACGAAGAAGAAGATGTCGCGCTCGCGGCAAAGTTCGCCCAGGGCGTCGAGATCGTTCCGAAAGCCGCTGCCGTATTCGACGGAACTGATCGCCAGGAGCCGGGTGCGGTCGTTCATGGCGGCTCGCAGGTCGGCCACATCGACGCGATTGCCCCGGCTCGCCACAGCTCGAACTTCGACGCCACGGTCGCGCAGGTTCATCCAGGGGTACTGATTGGACGGGTATTCCTCGGCGGCCGTCACGAGGTTGTCGCCCGGCCGAAACGGAAACCCCTCGGCGATCAGGCCGATGCCGTGCGTCGTACTGGCGACGAAACAAACGTCGAGCGGGTCGGCATTGAGGAGTTGGCCCCCGTAGCCCCGGGCATCTTCGACGCGCTTGGCCCACGGATGATAGGACGCGATGCCATTACGAGCCTTGTCGTTGGCCCACTCGACGAGCACGCTTGCGGCCACGTCCGGCGGCGGTGCGACGGCCGCATGATCCAGGAACGCCCAGTGGGCGGTGACGGGGAAGTGCTCGCGAAAGTTATTCCAGTCCATACCGGGTGAATTGTCGGTGGCGGGCGGCCGGCGAGCAATGGAAAAATGGCCCGGGTGCATTCGGAAAGAGCGGTTGACTTTGGGTCAAGTGATGCGTCGAACCGGCGATCGCTATTTCCCGATGGCCGCTTCGACTAAAAATCTCCGCAGCGATTCGTCCGTGTTCGGGTAGTCGAACGTCGCGAGCGGAGTCGGGTCGC
>JANLUE010000529.1:0-3978 GCA_031363325.1 Gemmataceae bacterium | reverse complement strand
GCCGGCAAGACGACGCTGATGAAAGCGATGGTGGGCCTGGCTAACGCGCAGGGCGAGCTGACCGTGCTGGGCCTGAACCCCATCAAGGACCGCGTGCAATTGTTCTGCCTCGACCTCGCCACCGGCAACGAAGTATGGACGGAGAAAGTCGAATACTCCTGCTGGGGCTCGCCGTCGGCGTACGGCAATCAGGTCTATCTGCCGACGGGCAATGGCACCTTCTCCGAGGATCGCGCTCCGGTCGCGGGGTTGCTCCTTTGTCGCGACGCGGCCACGGGCAAGCCGATCTGGGAGCGGGCGTTGCCGAACAGCATCGTCGTTCGCCCGGCCGCCGATCGATACCAAGTGTACGTCGGCTGTCGCGACGGCAACCTGTATGCGCTCGATCGGCATACGGGCGAGATCATCTGGAGCAAGACGCTGCAAGCCCCCGTGTTGGCTTCGCCCGCGATCGACGCGAACCCCAAGAGCCGCGTCGGCGAAACGGTGTACGGGATCGGCAGCGCCGGCCAGGTCGAAGCCCTGTCGGCCGCCGATGGCTCGCTCGCTTGGGCGGTCAACCTGCGTGGCCTCGTCGGCTTCCCCTACGTGAGTGCCGTCTCATCGCCGATCGTCGTGCGTGAAGAAACGGACGGCAAATTGAGTCGACGCATTTACGTCGGCCTCGGCTTTGGCTCGAACGCGACCGCCACGCCGAACGCGCGGTTGTATTGTTTCCGCGACGTGTCCGAATGACCCGTAATCGGCCTTCAGATTGAGAATACCACGGGCCCAACTTTCGGAATTCTGGTCGCGCTGGGCTTGCGAAATTCACCGCGCGGAATTATCCCTTGGCTGTCGGGTCTCGATGCGCGCGGGCCAATTTCGGGCCGCGGCAACTCACCTCTTACGAGCTATGGCGATGTTCAATATTATCCGGCATGAAATGACACAGAATGCTACTAATTGTTACAAAAAAGCGAAAGATGTTTTTCGGCCCGGCGTGAATGTCCCAAAATGTCCATAAATGTCCCAAATACTCAAAGATGTTGTTTTCCGTCCGCTGGGCACAGACAAATTACTTGCGATGGCCGTTCACCCAAGTTCGAGCGCGCGGCATCGGGCGGGCGAGTCCGCTGCGCGGACAAATCATCATCCCCTATCCTTCCCAAATGGACATCCTTTCGTTCGTCGAAGTAACCGAGACCCACGCCGAGCTCGTCGGGGGCAAGGGGCTCAGTCTCGCCCAGACCCTGGCGGCCGGCTTGCCGGTGCCGCCGGGTTTCTGCGTCACGTCGTACGCCTATCGCCGACTCACCGGTCAATTCGATTCAACGCTTCGCGATTCGTTGATCCAGGCGTATCGAGCACTGGGCGAAGGCGTGGTCGCGGTTCGATCGTCGGCGACGGCGGAAGACGGTGCGGCCGCGAGCTTCGCGGGTCAACAGGAGACGATCCTCGGCGTCGAAGGCGAAACGGCGTTGATCGCGGCCGTCGAACGCTGCTGGCGGTCGCTGCACACGGACCGGGCGAAGGCCTATCGCGAGAAGCAAGGCATCGATGAACGCGGGCTGGCGATGGCCGTCGTGGTTCAACAGCTCGTCGACGCGGACGTGGCCGGCGTGTTGTTTACGCGCGATCCGATGGATTCGACCGGCACGACTATGCGAATCGAAGCGTCCTGGGGGCTCGGCGAAGCCGTGGTATCGGGCCGGGTGACGCCCGATCGCTTCCAGGTGAGCCGTGACTCGGGCGCGGCCGTCGATCGCCAACCGGGACGCAAGCACGTGCGGATCGATCGCGACGGTGAACGACCGGTCGCGGGCGAACTTCAAACTCAACTCTGTTTGTCCGACGGCCAATTGGCCAATCTTTGCGAACTCGGGCGAAAGGTCGAAGCCTTCTATGGCGACGCGCGCGACATCGAATGGGCGATCGTCGGCGAGACGGTCTACTTGTTGCAGGCCCGGCCGATCACGACGGCCGGCGCGGCCGACCGCGATCGAATTCGCTCGGCGACGATCGAACGACTGCGCTCGCTCGTCGAGCCGACGGGCACCGTCTGGAGTCGCACGAACCTGATCGAAGTCCTGGCGGAACCGACGCCGATGACCTGGGCGATCGTTTCGACGAAGTTGCTCTCGGGTGGCGGCGGGACCGGGGCGATGTACCGCGATTTTGGGTTTTCGCCCGACTCGGCGCTCGCATCAACGTCCGCCTATGACTTGATCGGTGGTCGGCCGTTCTTGAACCTGGCCCGCGAGCCACGACTTGAAAGCGCGAAGCCGCTCTCCGGGTATCCGCTGGCGACTTACAAGGCGGCCCCGCAACTCGCGCTCGATCCGAAACGCGACGAACCCCGGGGCCTGCGGAAATGGTTCGGCTTGCTCGGACTACTGCGCGTGGCCGGCAAGATCACCGGCGCGAGCAAGACGTTCGCGGCCGAGTTCCGCGACCGAATCATCCCGGAGTATTCGACCGAAATCGAGCGCGCCAACGCGGACAATCTGGCGAAACTCGATCCTCCGGCCCTGGTGAAGCGGCTCGAACACTGGGCCAATCGCACCTTGGTCGAGTTCGCCCGCCACAGCCTGAAGCCGACGTTGCTCGCGCAGTTCGCCTGGCAGGTGCTCGATCAACAGATTGGCAAATCGCTCGGCAAGGAACGGGCCCGGTCGATCCTCACCTCGCTGAGCCAGGGTGCGAAGCCCGACCCGGCCGCCGACCTGCCGGGGGCGATTCGCGAGCTTTCGACCGGGACGCTTACAAGCGATCAGTTCCTGAGTCGGTTCGGCCATCGCGGCCCGAACGAGATGGAGTTGAGTTCGCCGCGCTGGCGCGAGAACCCGGCTTCGCTCGATCGAATCGGCGGTCACGTCGCGGCCGCTCGACCGCCGAGCGCGGCTGACGTGTTGGGCCGAGTGGCCGAGGAGGCGAAGTGGAACTCGTTCGTCGCCAAGTCGATGGCCGGCCACGTCGAACGGTTGCAGACGTACCTCGGCCTCCGCGAAACGGGCAAACATCATTTGATGCGTGGCTACGCGCTGGTTCGGCAAACGCTGTTGGAACTCGATCGTCGTTACGCTTTGGACGGCGGCATCTTCTATCTCGCGCCCTCGGAACTCTCGGACCTCGTCGCGGGCAAGATCCTCAAACCGCTCGCGACGGAGCGCCGCAAGCATCGGGCGCTCGAGTTGAGTTTGGAAGTCCCCCCGGTCGTGTTCGGCGATGACCTGGAAGCGATCGGCCGGCCGCTTCCCCCGCCAACGGGTGCCGAGCAACTGGTCGGCGTGCCGCTCTCCGCCGGTGTGGCCGAGGGGCCGGCCCTGGTGCTCAGCGAACCAACCACCGTCGCGATTGAACCCGGCTACATCCTGGTGTGCCCGTCGACGGACCCGGCCTGGGTGCCGTTGTTCGTGAACGCCCGCGGCCTCGTGATGGAATCGGGCGGCACGTTATCGCACGGCGCGATCGTCGCCCGCGAGTTCGGCCTCCCCGCCGTCGCCGGCCTGCCGGACGTGCATCGCCGCTTGAAGACCGGGCAACGGCTTCGCGTCGATGGCGGGAAAGGGACGGTCGCCATCGTCGGGTGAATAACATTTCGGCTTGCTCGAATGAATGATAGAATTCCAATGAGACTTGGAGAACTGTAATGTCCGTCGCGACACTTCCCGAACCGAACCAATCCATCGAACAAATTCGCTCGGAGTGGGTGGAACGGGTAACCAATCTGGTCAGTCAGATCGAAGCCTGGGCAACCGAGTTTGGCTGGTCAGTTCGCCGACTTGACAAGCCGCTCGAAGAATCGGACCTCGGCCCGTATACCGTTCCCGGCTTGGTACTTCAGGATGGTTGGGTTCGCGTCATGTTGGAGCCGATCGCTCGATCGGTACCGGGAGCGGATGGCGTCGTCGATCTTTACCGAATGCCGGCCTACGACGACATCGCGAGTCTGTATCTCCGACGGGATGATTGGTTCATCCGGCGGGCCGATCGCGA
>JANLUE010000520.1:0-1072 GCA_031363325.1 Gemmataceae bacterium | reverse complement strand
GACTTCTACAAGGACTCGGCGGCCCGCAAGCGCATGAAGGAGTTCGCGCGCGTCGACTTCCCGAAGGCCAAGGCGATCCCCGAGCCGCCCCTACCGATCGACGATTCGGACGGCGGTTGCGAAGACCCGGCCGCCCCGGTGAACTTCCGGGCCTGGTCGCGCCAACACGCGGCGATTGAGATTGACGAAGCCAAAGATGGCGTGACGGATAGCGGGCAGGAAGTGTTCAACGCTCTGTCGGCGAAGGGGATTCGCACGTTGTTCGTGGCCGGCGTGCACACGAACATGTGCGTCCTGAACCGAACCTTCGCGATCAAACAGATGACCCGCTCGGGCTTGAAGTGCGTGCTCGTCCGCGACCTGACGGACACGATGTACAACCCCAAGAAGCGCCCGATGGTGAGCCACGACGAGGGAACCGAACTCGTCGTGCAACACATCGAGAGATACTGGTGCCCGACCTGCCTCAGCAAGGATCTGGCCGGCAAGTGACGTTACTTCCGTTGCATCTCTTCGACTTTGCGGTTCTTGTCTTCGACGATCAACGCCGTTTCGGTGAGCTTTTTGATGGTCCGAACATCGACGCGTTCACGGCCATCGTGGCTGAGCTTCAGTGTGAGGGTCGTCCCGCTCAGCGTGTAGGTGCCGGCGATCTCGCGCGACTTGCCGTCGACGGCGAAGGTCACCTTGAGCGAGCCATCGGCACCGAATTGGAACGTCGTGCCCGGCGGGGCTTCTTCGGACTTGGCGACCGTCCACGCCTTGCCGGCGAGCGTGGCTTTTTCCTGAGCGCCGAGTGGCAACGCCAACGCGAACCCGGCCAACAGAGTGAACAGCGTCTTCATGACGAACCCTTTCGCGACCGGGCCTCTCCGGCCCGAATGGCGAGATGGTAAAGTAAGTCGCCCGCCGGGATCAAGCCGAGTTTGCACGAGCGACCCGGCGCGGTATCCTGATTAGACCCGAATCACGGTGAGAACCGGAGTTTTCGTTGGATCGGCGAGCCGGGGGGCGTTAGCCCCTCGGGTGACGCCGCGTTTGCTTGCCTCCGCCAGGCAAACCATCTTGCGGG
>JANLUE010000511.1:0-9143 GCA_031363325.1 Gemmataceae bacterium | reverse complement strand
AAGGCGCAGCCGCGCGCCCGCCTGAAGGGCGGCCACAGCTCGGTCTTCCGAATCCTCAACGGAACGCATAAAGAAATCCCGATTAAACAACGCAAGAAACGCGAAACAAAACGAACCAAAAGTTCTTGAACGCGCTGGGTTTTTAACCTGTCCTACGAACGCCATCGGGCTGACTACGGCTCATCCGAAAAAATCTGTCCCGCCTGGAGTCGGGTTTTACCTTGTTTCCTCGAGCATTCTGCCCACTACAGGGACAGATTTTTTGCGGCGATCTATACGCGATCCAAACTCACCAATTTCAGCATCCCTCCGGACAGGTTGAAAACCTGTCCGGAGGGATGCTGTTCCGAACGAATTCCGCCCGGCACTACGCCGTCTGCGCCATCCCCGCCGGCCAGGTCGATATCACTGCGGCCGCGAAGAACGTGCCAATCGAAAACACCGTCAACACCCAGGGCGAGATGTTGAATTCCCGGACGACCATCACCGCGAACAGGTTGATGATTGCGAGCGGGATCATCACTTGCCAGGCGAGGCCCATCAGTTGATCGAACTTGAAGCGAGGAATCGTCCAGCGGACGAACATATAAAGCATCAGGAACAGAAACACTTTGAATCCGAGTACCAGGAAGCCAACGATCAGCCCGGTCGTGCCGTCGAAGTTCAATCCGGGGAAGTGCGTGCCCCCGAAGAACAGAATCGCCATGAAGAAGCTGGTCGTGATCATGTGAATGTAATCGACCATCAACATGAGCCCGAGCTTCATCGACCCGTATTCGGTATGGAAACCGCCAACGAGTTCCTGTTCCGCTTCCGGCAAGTCGAACGGCAGGCGATTGCATTCGGCATAGACGGAGACGAGGAACAGCAAGAACGCCAGGGGTTGATAGAGGATGAACCAGCCGTGCGACGCCTGATAACTCTGAATGCGTTCGAGGTTCAAGGAACCCGCGAACAGGACGACGCCGAGTATCGACATGCCGAGCGGGATCTCGTAACTGATGATCTGGGCCGACGATCGCAGCGAGCCGAGTAAGGAATACTTACTGTTCGACGACCAGCCGCCAAGGATGATGCCATAGACCACGAGGCTGCCAATCGCGAAGCTGAACAGGATGCCGATATCGAGCCCCGGCGCGATCGCGAAGGTGTTGTGCTTCTGATATTCGGCGACCTGGATCGCGTGTTCAACTTGTGCCTTCTCAAGATTCCCATTGATCGCGACCGGGCCGGGCGGCGCGGCCGTTGGGCCGAACGGCACGATGCTGAACGCGAGCAGGGCCGTCGCCACGCCGACGCCGGGGGCCAGGAAATAGAAGATGCGATCCACGTGGCTCGGGATGATGTCTTCCTTGAAGAAGAACTTCAACCCGTCCGCCAGTGGTTGCAACAGTCCCCAGGGCCCAACGCGATTCGGCCCGACACGGTCCTGAACGTAGGCCGAAATCTTGCGTTCGGCGAACGTCAGATACGCGACCGACCCCATGACAGCCGCGAATGCGACAAGCATGAGGAGAACCGTGTAGATCAGCGAGAAATCGGTCATATCCCCCAGTCAATTGGCGAGCCCGGGGACATTAGTCCCCGGGGTGACGCGTCGGCGACTGCGACTTTACCCCAGGGGCTAACGCCCCTGGGCTCGCCTGGCTCGCCTCCATCACCCCAACTTCACACCCAGTTCTCCTGTCCCGTTCGCAAGCTTCGCGAAGTACGGGATCGCGGCCGCAAGCTCGGTTCGCACCGCCGTCGCGTTGAACAACCCTGGCCGACCGGCGAGGTCGAGGAACAACTGGCCCTCGGCCCGCGTTTCCTGCGGCGGTCGGCAGGCTCGCTTGATTCCCTGGGCCAGGTTCGCGTGGTTCACGAACGTGCCTTCTTTTTCCGCGAACGCGCCGGCCGGAATCACGTAGCGAGCGTGCGTCGTCGCCGGGCCGTGGAACAAATCCACGACGGCCAGAAGCAAGTCGTTCGGTGTATCGGCGAAGGCGGTCAGTGTCCCCTGGACCGGGTAGCCGCCCGTCAGAAACAGGGCCTTCGCTTCACCGCGTGTAGCGCTTTCAACGGCTTTCGCGAACGGAATGATTTCGCCTTGCACGTGGCGAAGCACTTCCTCGACGCCGCGTCGGTTCGGGCATTTCTCGGCCCGAATCGTGAATTTCACCGGCTGAATCGACTGGCCCTTGCGGTCCTTCGGGTACGAATCGTCGGCCCCAACGATCGGCACGAAGCCCAGCGCCAGCTTCACCTGCTTCGATTGATCCTTGAGCCACTTCGCCGCGAGGTACGCTTCCTCAACGGTGAGGAACGGCGACAGCACTGCCCACACAGCACCCGGGTGCTTGCGAACGTGGTCGGAGAAGTCGTCGCGGAGTTCCTTGACCGCTTCGCCGTACGGTAGTTGGACGAGCTTGCCGCCCCGGCGGGCGAGTGGTCGATTCAGCCGGTCGGCCGCGTTCGCATAGTGGTAGCCGTAGCGGCCCTCGTCGCACAGGAAGTGCCCCTGGGCCTGGGGGTTCTCGCGCGGCCGCAGGCGGAACAACACGTCTTTATTCGTGTCCAGGTGGGCCGAGCACCCGGTCGAACAATTCGGGCAGACGCTATCGGTTTCCTTCAGATACCAGACGCGTTGCTTGTACAGGAAGTCCTTCGAGCCGAGCGCGCCGACGGGACACAGATCGACGACGTTGCCGGCCAGTTTGTTCTCGAGCGGCTCGCCTGGGAAGACATCGATCTCCGAATGGTGACCACGACTGGTCACGTGCAGTTCGGCGGTGCCGGAGATTTCCCGAGTGAAGCGCACGCAGCGGGTGCACATGATGCAACGATCGGTGAACAGCGTGATCTTCGACGAGAGTTCGGGCTTGTTCGGCGGCTGGTTCTTTTCGTCGACGAGCCGTGTCTCGGATCGGCCGAACTGGAACGAGTAGTCCTGGAGCTTGCACTCGCCGGCCTTGTCGCAGACGGGGCAGTCGAGCGGATGGTTGAGGAGCAGCCCTTCGAGCGTATCCGCCTGGGCCTTTTTGGCGCGATCGCCGGGAACGTACTTGGGGTCGTAGGCGAGAGGAGCGGCGGACTTGACGCGCTTGTCGTATTCGCCCGTGACAATGACCGTGCCGTCCTTCACGGGCGTTTGGCAGCCCGGAAAGACCTTGGGGACCATCGTGACCTTGCCGTCCTTGAGGTCGCCGGTCTCGACGAGGCACATGCGGCAGGACGCGACAACGGAGAGGGTCGGGTGATAGCAATAGTGCGGGATGAGGACGCCAGCCCGCTCGGCCGCCTGGACGCAGTTGAGGCGTTCGGTGCCGATATCGACCGGCGTGTCGTTGACGTAAACGGTGGCCATTCTCTCCCTGCAATCGAATCAGTTCATGCCAAAACGGGAAGCGAATTCCTGGGCAGTCACCTGCTCCGGCTGAGCGTGGGTCAGAATCCAGCCCCCCTGGGTAGGGGCTTCATACGAATACGCCCACAGTCCTTCGTCGCCGGGCGTGGGCACGAGAATGATATTGCCCGCCTGAATCAATTCGACCAGCTTGCGGTTCCCGTCGGGTTGACTCATAGCGGCCAGAGTTTCCTGAGAAGTCGGCGTCCGGCCGGAAGCCCCCTTGGCGGCGGTCATGAACAGGTGCAAGTCGTGTAACTCGGCCGCCAAGACGATGCGCTTCGCCGCCCCGCGAACGGCCATCGCCGCGCCGAGCGGAGTCGGGTTGCCGCCACCCGAGTACGGGCCTGGGTCGGCCGGCTTTTCCTTCTTGCAACTAACCCCCGTCAGCAGACACAGGGCGACGATTAGCAATCGCTTCATGGCACCGCCCTCCGTTCGAGTGAACCGGGATCGATTCCCTTGGCCCTCAACCGGGCGACGAGATCGGCCAACTCGGCGGCCGACTTGTCCGCCCGGCGTTTTTCTTTGTCGGCCCGCTGCTGTTCCAACTCCGCCCGTCGCTTTTCTTGCTCGGCCCTTTGCTTTTCGGTCCGCGTCCGCTTCTTTTCTTCTTTCACGCGCGACTTTTCCAGGGCGGTCCGTTCGCGTTCGTGCGGGATCAAGCGACCGTCGGGCCAGTAGAAGCGTAGCCACGTCAACTTGTGATGTCCGTACTTCCCCTTCCAGAGCCCGAGCGCAACGCCCATCTGCGGTATTTCGTAAAGGCCATGTTCGTTGGGCGCGACCGGCCGATAGTCCACTCCATCAAGATGGAACAACTCGATCGATTCGTCGAGCGGATCGTAAATCGCGTAGTACGGCGTGCGAATGCCACGGCGATAGACCCAGAACCGCCCCTTAACCGGCGTATCGTCGTGTTCCTCGGACCCGTCGCCCGAGACGAACTCGATCACGAGCATCGGGGCAACGCCCTCGTCCCAGAGCACGAACGAACGGCGATAGTCGCCCGGTACCGATGGTGCACAGCCAGGGATGTAGCACCAGTCCGGTACCTTGCAGCCTTCGAACGGGTCGGCCGTCGTCTTCCAATAGATGCCGACATCTTCCCCAATGAAGTAGTCGCCGGACGGGTGCGCCGCCTCGATGAGCGGCTCAATGGCCGAAGTCAGCAACCGGGCCTGACTGGGTTGATAGTCGTTTTCCCCGGGCAACCCATCCGTTTCCGGCAGGTCCAGGTGGGTCGGCCAACTCCTCACCAACATATCGAGGCCCTCCCTAGAGGCTTCCCGGATTGATGCCATTCGCCTTCAACTTGGCGAGCAGTTTGGTACGATCGGCGACGGCTTCGTCCGCTCGAGCTTTCTCTTCGTCGGCCCGCGCCTTTTCCTGGTCCGCTCGATGATTCGCCTGATTCGCTCGGCGGCGTTCGCGGTTGGCACGACGTTTTTCTTCGTCCGCTTTCGCGATCGCTTCATCGGCGACTTCCCCCTCGTGTGGAATCAAGCGCCCGTCGTTTTCGAAGAACCGGACCCAAGTGAGTTCGTGCGTACCGTATCGCCCGTTCCAATGACCGAGCGCCACGCCCATTTCCGGAATCTCGAAGACGCCCGCAGCGTTCGCAACGACGGGGCGGTAATCCACGCCATTGAGGCGAAACACCTCCAGTGTCTCTCGAATCGGATCGTGAATCGCGTAGTTGGCGGCTCGCACGCCACGCCGGTAGACCCAATACCGTCCCGAGACCGGGGTATCATCGTGCTCCTCGGACCCCGAACCCGAAACGAACTCGACCACGAGCGTTGGAGCGACTCCCTCGTCCCACAAAACATACGAGCGCCGAAATTCACCCGGCGGAATCGGCCGACATCCCGACACATAGAACCAGTCCGGTGCCTTGCAGCCCTGAAGGGGATCGGTCGTCGTTTTCCAATAGATTCCGGTGTCCTCTCCAATGGCAAAGTCGCCAGCGGGATGGGCTACATCGAGCCTCGGACGAATCGCCGATGTCAACAAGTGACCTTGATTCGGTTGATAGTCGTTGTCCACGGGCAACCCGTCCGTTTCCGGTAGGTCCAGGTGGGTCGGCCAGCTCTTCACCAACATATCGAGGCCCTCCCTAGAGGCTTCCCGGATCGATGCCATTCGCCTTCAACTTGGCGAGGAACTTGGCGTTTTCCGCAGCCGTGCGGTCGGCCCGTGCTTTTTCCTCGTCGGCCCGTGCTTTTTCCTCGTCGGCCCGCGCCTTCTCCTGATCAGCCCGATGGCTGGCTTGATTGGCTCGGCGGCGTTCGCGGCGGGCGCGCTCGGTACTCGACGCCAATTGCTCCTGCCCGTTCATCAAGAGCTTGCCCGCGGAATCGAAGAATCGCAGCCAGGACGCCTCGACGCCATCGTACTTGGCATCTCGAATGCCCAGTTCGACATCCAGCTCGACGATCGGAAAGTGGCCGCGCCGATTCGACTTCATGGCCCGATAGCGGCCACGAACGTTTTCGAAGACCTCCAGTGTCGGACCGTTGAAAGCGTCGAAAATGACATAGTAATGTCCGCCAATCATTCGCTCGTAGATCCAGAATTTGCCTTTTTGTGGCGTCGTGTCGTGCTCTTCCGAACCGTCTCCAAACACGTAATCAATCAGGATCAAGGGCCGAGTTCCTTCAATCCACATCACATACGAACGACGCAATTCGCCGTCTATTTTCACAGGCACTTCCGGCACGAACATCCAGTCCGGGGCCGTGCAACCATCCAGTGGTGGATTGGTCATTCGCCAGTAAACGCCGAGGTCTTCCGCAATGAGGTAATACTCATCGGGAAATCGTTCTTCGATTTTCTTGCGAATCGAAGATGTCAACTGACGAGATTGGGCCGGCTGCATTTGACATGGCGACGGCAGCCCGTCCGTGTCTGGAAGGTCCAGGTGCGTGATCACGCGGGTGCCCGGCGGCAACGTCGTCGAATACATTCCGCCCTCCGTTAGTGCGCCATCGCCAGCGACTTCACGACACTCTTTCGGCCACTTTTGATCGCCGCCTCGAATTCGCCACGGAACTTCTTGATCACGGTCTTGACCGGCCAACCGGCCCCATCGCTCAGCCCACAGATCGTCGTGCCGGGAATGATCCCCATGCGATCCGCCACATCAACCAGGATATCCAAATCCTCGCGGCGCCCGTGCCCCTTTCTCAGTCGATCCGTGATTTTCAGCATCCATCCGGTGCCTTCCCGGCACGGTGTGCACTGACCGCAACTCTCGTGGGCGAAGAACTGACAGACGTTGTGCAACACATCGACCATGCTCGTTTCGTCATCGATCACCGTGACCGCCGCCGTCCCGAGGCCGAGACAGCCGATCCGGCCGGGGCCGTTGAAATCGAGCGGGATGTCATACTCCGTCAGGTCGCTGTCTTTCAATTTGGCGTTCGCGTCGGCGAATCCCATGCTGATTCCGCCGGGATTCACGGCTTTCGCCTTGCGACCCTTCCAGACCCCGCCGCCGTGTTTCTCGACCAGGTCGCGCATCGTGATGCCCATCGGCAACTCGACGCACTTCGGCTCGTTCACGTGGCCCGCGATCGTGTAGAGCTTGGGGCCGTAGCTGCCGGCATCGCGTGGGTTCTTCGGGTCGGGCGGCACGCCGAGCGATTGGAACCAGTCCTTGCCGCGTCGAAGAATTTGCGTCACACAGGCCAATGTTTCAACATTGTTGACGATGGTCGGCTTGCGAAACGCCCCCTCGATCGCGGGGAACGGCGGCTTGATGCGCGGCCAGGCCCGCTTGCCTTCGAGGCTCTCGATGAGGCCAGTCTCCTCGCCGCAAATATAGGCCCCGGCACCACGGTGAAGATAGATGTCGAGCGCGACGCCCGTGCCTTGGATGTTCGAGCCTAAGAGATTGGCCGCGTAAAGTTCGTCGATGGCCGATTGCAACGCTCGATACGCGGCTCCATACTCATAGCGAATGTAGAAATAGGCGGTCCGGCACTTGATCGCGTGACAGGCGATCATGATGCCTTCGAGCACCTGATGGGGATCCTTTTCCATCAGGATGCGGTTGTTATAAGTGCACGGCTCCGATTCATCGGCGTTGATGCACAGATAGATCGGCCCGGGATGGTCCTTGGGCAGAAACGTCCACTTCAAGCCGGTGGGAAACCCCGCCCCGCCCCGGCCGCGCAGGCCGGAGTCCTTGACGAGCGTCGTCACTTCCTCGGGCTTGGAATCGCGAATAGCCCGCAGGGCAGCCTCGTAGCCGCCATCGGCGCGATAGCATTCAAGCCGATGCGACTCGGGCTTGGCGATGCGGGCCAGGAGAATGGGTTCGTAGGTCATTTGTAGATGGCTAGATCGGAATTTCGCGAACACAATCGATAAAATCCTCGGCGAAGCCTTCCGAATGGCTCAACCGCACTTGCCAAACAAGTTCGTCCGTTGTCAATCGTCCGCGGATGAGAAGCATCCCCCAAAATATACGCCCAGCCACGCAATGTTCGGCAATCCAGTGATACATCGAAGTCCGATCAGCACTAATCAGAATCATTTGATTGGATTCGCAAAAACTCAATAGCTCTAGGTCGGTGGAGCCGAAGGGCGGAGCATCCGGTTCGCCGACCTGCGTCGCACGAATTGTCGGGTCAGCGCGAGCCAGGGCAGGAAGCCACCAGCGGGGCAAATGCTCGTCGAGAAGATAAGCGGGCTTGGGCATTTTCAGCGTGCTCCCGCGGCTTCCAATACGTCCTTTTGGGCTCGTTCACGCTCCAGAAATTGATGCAGGGCCTCGAAATCGAGACTGTTGTCCGCCCGACGAAACCGCTGCTTGAGGGCGACGAGCCTCTCCGTCATTCGGGCATTTTCTGGATGAGCTGCATCGTAATCGAGACGAAGCTGATCAGCCGCTTTGTTGATTCTTTGAATATACTTTTCGACCTCCGAACGATTCAAAACGTAGTAGGTGACGGCGGCGTAGGCCTGTTCAAGCGTTAGTGGACCAACAAAATAAGTTTGCAACTTTTCCGGCGACACACCGTCCTCGAAAGCCGAGACAATCCGTTCGAGGCCAATTCGCGTACCCCGGACGCGAATCCGTTCGTACGGTTCGGTTTCGAACTCCAGGAAGTCTTCGAGTTGCATGACCTGTCCCTCACGTTCGCAGCCGTTCGATCAATTCATCCATCTTAGCAGGCGTCACGTTCATTTCGTGTTCGTCGTTCACGAGGACGGCCGGGGCGCCTTCGCAGGCCCCGATGCACTCGGCGAATTCGAGCGTGATCTTGCCGTCGGCCGTCGTGCCGCCAATGGGCACGCCCAGTTTCTTCGAGCAATGCTCGAGCAAATCGTCGGCACCCCGCAACGCGCACGCCAGCGTGCGACACACCCAGAGACGGGTCTTTCCGAGCTTGTCGCCTTCGCCGCGAAAGAATTGATAGAAGGTCATCGCGTCGTTGACCTCGGCGGGCGCGAGGTCCAGGAGTTCCGCGATCTCGCGGACCGCTTCGGTCGGCACGCAGCGCAGTTCATCCTGGACGATGTGCAGCGCCGGCAGCGTGACCGCTTGCTTGTTGGGGTAGCGCGGAATGTACGCCTGAATGCGGCTACGAATGTCGTCGCTCAACACGGGCATCGCGGTCTCACTCAAGACGTTGCAAATCACTATCAACGGAATTCACATCAGAGCTGTGATTTTCGTCGGAGCCCAATAGCATCCCGGAGGGATGGAAGCGATTAGCCGGGGGTTGAGCGAAGCGACACCCCCGGC
>JANLUE010000672.1:0-2156 GCA_031363325.1 Gemmataceae bacterium | reverse complement strand
CGGAGTCGACAGTGGCACCTTCCGATCGGTCGCCCAGGCGATGATTCGTTTCGAGTCACGATCGGATACCAGGAGTCGGGCTTTCCGTCGGCCAAGATGGATCGTCAATTCGGAATAGCGTCGCAAGCGCTGCCGCTCGTCGTATTCCTCACCAAACGGATGCCGAAGCTCGATTCGAACGCGATCGTCGATCGGAAAGACGCGGCGATCCGCCAGGCGCTTGACGGCGACGACTCCCGGCCCGAGCGAAACGAAGTCGACGGGATCGAGAAGCGTCGACCGGTCGAGATTAACCGCCGCGATGAAGATGACGAAGACGAGCCCCGCGAGAACCGCGGGCTCGGTGAAGAGCTTGCTCGAGTGGAGGATCGCGGCGAGTGCGATCGCACCGAAGACCATGAGCCCCGGCACCAGTCGCACGAAGCCGAACACCCAGACGCGGTCGGATCGATTCTCGATCACCGTGTAGTCCGCCGGCCAACCGGTCGGGAGAATCGGATATTCAGCGGGCCACTTCACGGCGACGACCTTTTTTGACCGCAGTCTCGATCAACGAATGTCTTCCAACGTCAGGTAGCCGTAGGGCGATTCGATCGAATCACTCCCGTCGAAGGCCCAACGGCACGTCTTAACCACGCCACCGAGGCCGAGGATGGGCGGAACGCCAAGCGGCCCGCCAACCCGAAAGAGGACGGGCCAGTCAAATGGATAGCCTTTCAGATCGTCGTTTATCCAGGCTCGAATTCGTCCAGGACGGACTCGAATTGATGCGAGGCCAGTTGCCGTTTGAAGCGAAAGCTCGATTTCCGATTCGGGCGGTGGTACCGGAATCCGATGCGCACGCGCGAAGTCCGTTCCGATCATCGAATAGGAAGCGCCGGAATCAACGACAAACGAGACGGCTTCCGTGGGTTGCCCAACCGAGATTTCAAGGTTCAAGCTGACGCGACATCTCAAGCCCACAACATCAAGAACTTCCGTAAGTTCGGTTCTCGATGGGCGCAACTGCACGCGCCGAGTCGGTTGTCGAAGTACCCTGATGGGCGGCATGGAATGCTCCAAACGACTATTCAACAGTATCGGTGATGATCACCCGCGATCGTTCGTGGGCGGCCAGGGCGTCGAACAATGCGAAGATTTCTTGTGTACCAACCGCCAGTACCGGGTACGTGCCGTCCTTCGTGTACAGGCACGCGACGGGGACGCCGTTGTATTCGGCTTGAAGGGTGAGGCGTTGCGAGATGTCGCGGAAAGCCGATTCACTCGGCGGCGGATTGAACTTGGCGAATTCCCGGCGGACCCACGCATCGACCTCGGGGTGCTGCGGCAACGTCGGCCGTGGAACGCGTCCGGCGATCACATCCTTCGCCCACGCGATCTTCGCTTCCATTGATGGGCTCGCCTCGCCATTCGCGGAAGGTGACGATCCGTTTAGCGATGTCGCCGGGCCGGCGGCTTCAAGAACTGGCGCGTGCGACATGTCGCGGCTCCTCAACTCAATCGTTCGACCTATCGAATTGTAACCCATCGCGACCGAGCCTCTCAATGGCGAAAGTGGCGCACGCCCGTGAACAGCATCGTGAGGCCGCGTTCGTCGCAGGCGGCGATCGATTCGGCATCGCGTTGCGAGCCCCCCGGTTGCACGAACGCGGTCACGCCGGCCTCGGCCGCGGCATCGACGTTGTCGCGGAACGGGAAGAAAGCGTCCGACGCGAGAACAGATCCCTTCACACGTTCGCCCGCTTTGCGAATGGCGATCTGCGTCGAATCGACCCGGCTCATCTGCCCGGCCCCGACGCCCACGACCATCGAACCGTTTGCGAGTACGATCGCGTTGCTTTTCACGTGTTTGCAAACTCGCCATGCGAACCACAGAGCCGTTCGTTCGGCGTCCGTGGGCGCTCGCTTGGTCGCGACTTTCCAGTTGGCCGGATCGTCGGCCCCGGCATCGCGAGCCTGCACGAGCAGGCCGCCGTCGACGCGACGATAGTCGAGCGTCCCGGCGGCCGGCGGGCTCAACGGGCCGGTGCAAAGCAAGCGAACGTTCTTGCGCCAGGTCGGCTTGGTGGTGAGCACTTCGAACGCGGCCGGGTCGAACGACGGCGCGATGATGCACTCGACGAACTTGCCCGGCTCGGCCAGGCGCTCGGCAGTCG
>JANLUE010000432.1:0-9427 GCA_031363325.1 Gemmataceae bacterium | reverse complement strand
GCCCCTCCGCCCGCGCCACCGGCTGTGCCCTGGCCAAATGAAACCGAGCCGACGCCGAGCCACGCGACCGCCAAAGTGAAATAGAGAACGCGACGCATGGCCGACCTCCACGGAGTGGACAGTACATACCTTGGCCGAGGTCGCGGAACACGCGCCTTGGCCGGGGATATTGTACTCTGGTATCGGCCGTCGGGGTCTGGGCGATTCATCCGATTCCAGGGAATGAGGGGAAGATGAGGGTTTGGCAAATCGAGATGGCAAGCTGGCGTTAAAGCCGTCAACCGAAAGCAGACGGGTTGAGTTCGACCAAATCCGCTTTGGATCTAATACCCGCACGCCATCAACTCGTCGGTCCGAGACGGTGCTCGGTCGAGGACTTCGCGCACTTTGCGAAGCAGGCCGGAGATGGTGAACGGCTTCTGGATGAAGTCGCAATCGGCCTGGGCGACGCCGTGCCGAAGGATTGCGTCGTCCGTGTAGCCGGACATGAAGATGAGCCGCGTGTCCGGGCAGAGTTCGACGAGTTCTTCCTGCAACTCGCGGCCACACATGCCGGGCATCACGACATCGCACAGGACTAGCTCGATCTCGTTGAGCCGACACATGACGAGCGCTTCGTCGCCGTCGGCCGCCGTCAAGACGCGATAGCCGTGCGCTTCCAGGGCCTGGCTCGCGAGCGTACGCACGCCGACTTCGTCTTCGACGATCAGGATCGTTTCCGTTCCCCCAGGGAAGACGCTGCCGCCAATCGAACTCGCCCCGCGCGCCGGTTCGGCCACGGTCGGGAAGAACAAACGAAACGTGGTGCCGCGCCCGAGTTCGCTTTCGACCGTGAGGTGCCCGCCCGATTGTTGCACGATGCCGTAGACCGTCGCGAGCCCGAGACCCGTACCCTTACCGACGGCCTTCGTCGTAAAGAACGGTTCGAAGATGCGGGCCTTCGTCTTCGCGTCCATCCCAGAACCAGTATCCGTTACAGACAAGCGAACGTAGCGGCCCGCACGAACGTCCGGGTTCCGAGCGGCGTATTCCGAGTCGAACGTCACGTCTTGCGTTTCGATCGCGAGCCGACCCCCCTGGGGCATCGCGTCGCGTGAATTCACCACGAGGTTCATCAACACCTGTTCGAGTTGGCCCGGATCGACCCGCACGAGTGGTTGATGCGACCGGAGCGCGGTCGTTAAGGCGACATCTTCGCCAATCAAGCGGGCGAGCATCTTCTGAATGTCGGTGACGAGTTCGTTCAACGACAGGACGCGCGGCTGAAGCACGGTCTTGCGGCTGAAGGCGAGCAACTGACGGGTCAGCGTCGCGGCCCGTTCGCCGGCCTTGTGGACTTCGTCGACGAGCGGGAGAGCGTCGTCCGGAAGCTCCGAGCCGGAGCGGATCAATTCACAACAGCCGTTGATGACCGTGAGCAGGTTGTTGAAGTCGTGGGCCACGCCCCCCGCCAGGTGCCCGATCGCCTCCATCTTTTGCGATTGGCGAAGTTGCAGTTCCATCTGCTTGAAGGCGGTGATGTCGGTTTGCACGCCGACGAAGTGCGTGAGTTGGCCATCTTCGAAAATCGGGGCAATGCTCAGGGCATTCCAGAACGCCGTGCCATCCTTGCGGTAGTTCTGGATTTCGACGAAGCACGGCCGTTGCTGACGGATCGCGTCGCGGATGACCTGGATCGTCGCCTGCGACGTCTCGGGGCCCTGCAGGAATCGACAGTTGCGGCCGATCGCCTCGAATTTGGAGTAACCGGTCAGGCGCGTGAAGCCCTCGTTGGCGTAGACAATCGGGTTGCCCGGCCGATTCGGGTCGGTGATCGTCACCCCCTGGAGGAAGGCATCGAAGGCGCGAACTTGAAGATCTTGCGCCTCGTCCAGCATTCGGCTCTCGAGTAGTTCGCGGGTCAGTTCGCGATTCTCGCGAACGATCGCCTCGAGCTTGCCTTCGGATTGAACCCGGGCCATCCGCTCGACATCGGCCTTGTGTTGCGTCGTTCGGCGGATGAGGAGAACGGCGAGCAAGCAAGAAGGAACGAGGGCTGCGACGAGCAATTGGAACGGGACCGGGTCGAGGCTTCGGCAGGCTAGCATGGCCAGCGTGACCGAGGCGACGAGGACGGTCGGGCGTAGAACGTATCGGAACAGGTGCGAAGTCATTTCGGCCACCGGGGCTTCAGCGGTCACGGAGCAATCGTACCTCCGATTCGGTCGGCAGCACGAGCTTGAAGGCGGGCCGAACCTCAATCGGTGTGCGGCGGCGTAGTAAATTCAGACCCCGGCGCGAAGCGGATTCAATTGCAGTCGTCGGGCGTACCGGTTACGCTGAACGGAATGCCTGGAGCGATTGCCATGATGGACGCGGAATTACCGACCGATGCGATGATTGCCGAGGCGGCGAACATCATCGCCAAGGCGAGCCGAATCGCGGTCCTGACCGGGGCCGGCGTCTCGGCCGAGAGCGGCGTGCCCACCTTCCGCGCGGCCGACGGGCTTTGGGAAGGCCACGCCATCGAAGATGTCGCCTCGCCCGCCGGGTTCGAGCGCGACCCCGAACTGGTCTGGCAGTTCTACAACGGCCGACGGGCCAACGTGGCGACCGTGCGGCCGAACCCCGGCCACCTCGCACTCGCGGAACTCGAACGGCGCTTCGGCCCGCGGTTCACGATCGTCACACAGAATGTGGACGGGCTCCATCAAGTCGCCGGAAACGAGAACGTCGTCGAAGTCCACGGCAGCTTGCGGCGAACGCGGTGTTGCGGCTGCGGCCGAATCGAAGACCGCGGGCTCGAACCGCTCGGCGATCGGCCGATCTGCGCGCACTGCGAAGATTACTTGCGGCCGGACATCGTCTGGTTCGGCGAAGCTCTTTCACCGCCAGTGTGGGATCAGGCGCTGCGTGCCGTCGAGAAGTGCGATGTCTTTCTCGTCGTCGGCACGAGTGCGGTCGTCTATCCGGCGGCCGGGCTCATCCAACTGGCGGGAACGGGTCGACCGGATGGCCCCGCTAAAGTGATCGAGTTCAACTTGACTCGAACCGACGCGAGCGAGGTCGCCCACCTCGGGCTGTATGGCCCATCGGGCGAAACGTTGCCGCGCGTCGTGGCCAAACTGCCAGCGGAGTGATTTGGCACGAAGTCCGTCGATGGGCGACGCGATGGAAGGGAATTGCTCACCACACAGTCACAGAGACATTTTGAACATCACGGATCTCGACAACACGCCCGTCGCGGCCCACGCTGGGTTGCGAACCCTGTCGATCCCGGTTACGCGAAACATGACTGTCCTATAATGGACTGTTTCGTGTCGGGCAAGCGCCCTCCAAGGTACAGGATGCTCGAATACAATTCGCTGCCGCCGGTCGACTATCGACGGGAGATTTTCGCGGCGCTCGTCGAGGCGCAGGATCGAGCCCGGACCGTGCACGATGCGCGGCAGGAAGTCGTGGCTCGATTCGGGGTGACCTGGCAGACGGTCGAGAAGATTGAACAAGAGGGCATGGACAACAACTGGCCGCCGCTCGGTTGAGGTTGCCGTTCTCAGCCTTGCGGCTGGGCCGCGTGGCCGGTATCGTCCACTTCGTGACCCTGATCGCTCCCGATGTATTGGCCGCGGCCCGTGGGCTGTCCGTTGCCGCGACCGCGACGGCCTTCGCGCTCGGCCTCGCGCTCTGGCTGTTCGGCTGGCGCTTCCATCGCTTCTGGACCGTCGTCGGCGTAACGGTCGCGGCGGGCATTTACGGCCTGACCGTCGGCCAGCCGTTCGGCGGCCAGGCGATCGCCATTGGACTGTTGCTGGCCGTAGCGGCCGGGTTGCTGGCCCTGGAACTCGCCCGATTTTTTGCCTTTCTCGCGGGCGGGACGGCCATCTGGCTCGCGGCCACGTCACTCGTCCCGAACGCCCAGGCCCAGGGCATCTGCTTCCTCGCCGGCGGGCTCGCGGGGCTCCTGTTCTATCGACTCTGGACGATGGCCCTGACGAGTTTTCTCGGCACCCTGGTCGCTGGGCACGCGGCGATGTTGCTCGGCGAATCGCTCGCGACCTTCGATAGCGTGGACTTCGCCACGCACAATCAATTGCCACTCGCCGCGGGCGTCGCCTTGTGCACATTGCTTGGCCTCGCCTTGCAGGGAATGCAAGCCCGCTGGTCGCGTGCCCACGAGGAATTCGACCGCGACACCGAGAAGCGTTGGCGGCGTTGGCGCCGACGGAGGCGTCGCGTGGTCGCCGACGCGCCGGCCGACGTTCGAGCCCTGCGCGACGCCTTCGCCAAGCCGGAGTGAACCATGCCGACCGTGGCCGACCTGCGTCAATTCCTCGATCGATTCGCACCCCCGGACCTGGCCGCCGACTGGGACAACGTCGGCCTGTTGCTCGGCGACGCGGCCGCCGAAGTCGGCCGAGTGCTCGCGTGCCTAACGATCACGCCCCCGGTCGTCGCCGAAGCGATCGCCGAGCGGGTCGAATTGATCGTGGCGCATCACCCGATCCTGTTTCGCGGCGCGAAGCGACTGTCGTCCGACTCGGCCGAGGGGCGCTTGCTGTGGCCGCTCGCTCGGGCCGGAATCGCCGTGCATTCGCCGCACACGAGCTTCGACAACGCGGCGGGCGGGATCAACGACTCGCTCGCGCGGCGATTGGGCCTGACCAACGTGCGTCCGTTGCGGCCCCGCGACGAACGAAATTGCAAGATCGTCGTGTTCATGCCGGAGGGCGACCTAACCAAGGTTTCAGACGCGATGTTCGCGGCCGGCGCGGGGCGAATTGGCGACTACGAGCAATGCGGCTTTCGCCTGAACGGGACCGGCACGTTCTTCGGAACCGAAGCGACCAACCCGGTGGTGGGCGAGAAGGGTCGCCGCGAACAGGTGCCGGAGTTCCGGCTCGAAGTCGTCTGCCCGGAGACTCAGGTGTCGGCCGTCGTTTCGGCCATGCGGTCGAACCATTCGTACGAAGAGGTCGCCTTCGACGTGTATCCGCTTCGGCCGACGCCGGGCCGTTCCGGCGAAGGTCGGGTCGGCGAACTCGGCCAGGCGTTGCCTCTCGGTGTATTCGCGGCACTCGTGAAGCGGGAGCTTCGTTCGACCGGCGTGCAAGTCGTCGGCTCAATGGATCGACCGATTCGCCGGGTCGCGATCGCGTGCGGCGCGGCCGGCGAATTCCTGAAGGACGCGACGAGAATGAAGGCCGACGCGTTCCTGACCGGCGAGATGCGCTTCCACGACTACCTGAGCGCCGAAGCTCAGGGCATCGCACTCATATTGCCAGGCCACTACGCCACGGAGCGGCCGGCCGTCGAGGAACTCGCCGATCGACTGGCGGTCTCGTTTCCGAATCTCGCCGTCTGGGCCAGTCGCCGCGAGGCCGACCCGGTCGCGTGGGTTTGAAGTTTACGAAAGCTGGCCTCTACTTCTATGACGCACTCAGTACTCCAATTGAGTCGTCCATTACACAGTCGCTACCGCATCCGCACATGGCTCGCTTCCGCTTCGCCGGCCAGCCAACTCAACTTCGCGGCCATCGATCATTCCTTCAATTCCTCCTTTGCTTCGGGTGTGCCGATCGCTTCCAGGGCGGCGATCGCGCGGAGCAATCGTTGTTCGTCGCCGGTCGGGACCACGATTCGGCCGGCGCGGACTTCCTCGATGCG
Organism: Gemmataceae bacterium; assembly: GCA_031363325.1. Classification (GTDB taxonomy): domain Bacteria; phylum Planctomycetota; class Planctomycetia; order Gemmatales; family Gemmataceae; genus SIAJ01. The sequence goes on along the minus strand of JANLUE010000432.1, from coordinate 3,784 downwards.
TGCTTTCGCTTCGGGCGATGGGCCGGCGTCGGTCAGGGCCTTGGTCGCGCGTTCGCGGACGGCGAAATTCGGATCGTGGCGGGTCAGAAAATCAGCGTGCTCACGCTCATCAATGGCGACGAGTTCTCGATCACCGCGAACGGGATGGCCGTCGAGATCACCGATTCGATCAAGGCCGCCGTCACGGAAGCCCGCGACCTGATGAAGGTTGCCCGATTGACCGCGCTGGTCCAGGACAAGGGTTTCGAGCTCGCCGCCCTCGGCGAGTCCAAGGTCGAGGACAAGGCGACCATCGGCGTGCGCGTTTCGAGCAAGGGCAAGAAAGACGTGAACCTGTACTTCGACAAGGCGACCAGCCGGCTCGCGAAGATCGAACATCGCGGATTTCCCCGCCAAATGAAGTTATCGCCCGACGGATCGAAGTTGCTGATCGATGCCGGCACGACGATCTACATCCACGACACGACAACGCTCGAGCTTCGCACCAAGTGGGTCGCGAAGTACTCGTATTCCCCCGGCCTCGCCTGGTCGCCCGACGGCCGACTCGTCGGCCGCACCCACGGAACGACGACGGCTCGAATCCACGACGCCGAGAATGGCCGACAGGTGATGGCGGTCGGCACGAAACGGGGCCGCAATGCGGGCATCACTTTCAGCCTCGATGGCCTGACGTTCGCCGTTGGCGTGCACGGCGGAATCGTCCGCGAATGGGAAGTGGAATAGTCGAAATATGGAAATCATCCCACTTACTTCGGGACGACAACCTTCACTTCGGCGTCGAACATGAGTTTCGGGTCGCCCCGGCCAATCAGTGTCTGAATCAACACACCAATCGTTCGGGCCGGCGTATCGGAATAAAGCTCCTTGCCGGCATGTGTGATCTTGATCGGCTGATCGAGGTCGGCCATCCGGTCGTCGAGGCGGATCAACAGGTTTGATATGTTTTCAGCCTGCGAGATTTCAATTGCCTGACCATCGCGCCGGGCGATCGCGAGGCTGTCGCCGCGAGCTTCCGAAGTTGGGACCGCCAACCAATAGGACCGTTCGTGAACCGCGCCGGTCTGTTTCCAGACGACGCGAGCGGGGATTGGGTTGCGCGTGAACTTCGCCAACCACGGCAGGGCGACCTTGTCGTCGCGGTCCATCCAGTGCCCTTTGCCCTCATGAATCTTGACGAACTGCTCGTAGCCGTTCGGGTCGGCCTTGCGAAGGGCGGCCAGTTGCTCGCCGTACTCCGCACCGACTTTGTTGCGGTTGTAGGCCGAATCGTTCGCCCCCACCTGGAGCGCGAACGGCACGTTCCGCAGAGACAAAAGCGAGACGCCATTCGGATGGCCGGCCATCATCGCGGCACCGGCCCAGGAGTCGGCCATGCGCGGTGCCATCTGATAGACGCCGTCGCCACCGGCCGAATAGCCCATCACATAGACGCGATCCGGGTTCACATCCTCAAACACAATCAAGTCTTCAATGAGCCGATTGAACAGCCGATCGATGTGGCCTTCGTGCCAGAGGTTCCAGGTGTTCGTCGGTGCCCGCGGCGCGAGGTAGATTCCCTCGTCGACCGTGTACAGTTTCTTCTGATTCTCCCACTGTTTGTCGTTCACCTCCTTCGGAGCCCCGCCACCGCCGTGCAGTGAGATCCACAAGCTTCGCCCGCCTTTCGGCTTGTCGCCGAAGGTCTTGTATGCGAACGGCATCTCGAGCGTGCCATCTTTCAGGACGCGCGCCTTGAACTCGGCCTCGCGTTCCTTCCGAATCGCGGCTACATGGGCCCTCCAGATCAGTTCGCGCGCCGACGCCGCGTCCGCCCTGGTCAGTGGGACGTTGGCGAAGTCCTTCGTGCCAAGCTCGGCGAGCGGCGATTGGGCGAGTGCCCCCTCGAGCGTCTTCAGTGCGGCCGACGATTTTGCCGCGTCCGGTGCGGCACCGACGGTGAGCGGGAGTAAAAGAATGAATGCGGCAACGCGAGTCGACACGGCACGGCCTCGGTGGCGATGGACGGAGATGAATGTATCAATTGGGAACGCGACGGCTTTCGGCGAATTGACGACTCGTCACTTCAACTCGTCCAGCAGGTGCCCGAGCTTATCCTTCTTGGTCCGCAGATAGCGTTCGTTGTTGGGGTTGGATGGCACCTGGATCGGCAGGCGGTCCACGATCTTGAGGTCGTAGCTGTCGAGGCCGATCACTTTCTTCGGGTTGTTCGTCAACAGGCGAATCTCGCGGACGCCGAGGTCGCGAAGAATTTGGGCCCCGATGCCGTAATGCCGCAGGTCCGGCGGGAAGCCGAGCCGTTGGTTCGCCTCGACCGTGTCGAGCCCCTCTTCTTGTTGAAGTTGATAGGCACGCAGCTTGTTCAAGAGGCCGATGCCCCGGCCTTCCTGGCGCATATAGAGGACGACACCCTTGCCGGCCGCGACGATCTGCCTCAAGGCGTCGTGCAGTTGCGAACCGCAATCGCACAGGGCACTTTGCAAGACATCGCCGGTGAAGCATTCACTATGAACGCGCACGAGGACCGGATCGGGTTGTTCCGCCGTCACGCCGTTTTCTTCCAGCCCAATCCCGCCGACCGTCAGGGCCATGTGCAGGTCTTGATCGACGATCGACGAATAGGCGAACAGGTCGAACGTGCCGTGCGCCGTCGGCAACTTGAGGGCGATCTCGCGCTTGACGAGTTTTTCCCGATGCCGGCGATGTTTGATCAGGTCGGCGATTGTGCACATCTTCAGGCTGTGCGTGGCGCAGAACTCCTTGAGGTCCGGCAACCGGGCCATGTGGCCGTCTTCGCGAACGACCTCGCAGATCACGGCCGCCGACTTCAACCCCGCGAGTCGAGCGAGATCGACGCTCCCCTCCGTGTGCCCGGCCCGGACCAGGACGCCGCCATCCCGCGCCCGTAGCCCGTCGAGGTGGCCCTTGTCGAAGACTAGATCGTGCGGCGTCGAGTTGTCGTCGATCGCCGTGCGAATGCTCTGGGCGCGGTCGAACGCGGAGATGCCCGTCGTGATGCCGTGCCGGGCATCGAAGTTGTGCGTGAACGGCGTGGCCGATGGATCGAGGTGTACTCCGGGTAAGAGCGACAGCCCGACGCGGTCGCACATCGGCCCGGACATGGCGAGGCACAACCGCCCGCAGGCCTGCCGAATCATGAAGTTGACCGCTTGTGGCGTGATCTTCTCGGCCGCGATGACCACGTCGCCTTCATTTTCGCGATGTTCGTCGTCGACGAGAACGATCATCCGCCCGGCCCGGAGCTCGGCAATCGCTTCGTCCACCGGACAGAAATCGGCGTGAGGCATCGAGTCGCTCCGCGAGTGCTGGGCCTCTTCAATCATAGCCGATTGGGCGAGTCGAAGTTGAAGAGTGGCCGATGCTCGGGCGCCGCGGATCACTCCGGCATCTCGCGGAAGACGTGTTCGAACATGTGTTCGCAGCGGACGAACGCCTGTACCAGGGTCGGGTCGAATTGACCGGGCGATTCGTCGCGGATCATGCGCACGGCCGCGTGATGGTCGAGCGCCGCCCGATAGACGCGTTGAGAGCGCAGAGCGTCGTACACGTCGGCGAGCGTTGCCAGTCGGGCCGGGAGCGGGATCTCCGGACCGATCAGTTTGTCCGGGTAGCCAGAGCCGTCCCAGCGTTCGTGATGGTACTTGGCGATCGTGATCGCCATGTGGAAGAAGCCCATCTGGCCCGGCTGCTTGCTCGCGATTCGACCGAGCAGATCGGCCCCGAGCGTCGTGTGAGCCTGCATCAACTCGCGCTCGTCGGTCGTCAG
>JANLUE010000431.1:0-7949 GCA_031363325.1 Gemmataceae bacterium | reverse complement strand
GCCGAACTGTGCGCGTGCCAAAAATCTCGGCGGCAACAACTCCGCCGACGCGACTTGGGATTGCAGCCGATGAACCCCCACGCCGTCGCTCGCTTGCCGGCCGATCGTTGGGTATGGTCGCAGTTGGTGTCGTTGTGTTCCTCGGGGTGGTCGGTGGCATCACCCTTGTCGCCGTCTTGTCCGCTCGTTCCGGTCGAGACGCGAATCGCAATCGATCTTCCGGTCCGCAACTGGAAGCCTCCGAATCGCCACTCGCCGGGGAGCAACTCTATGCACGTCTCGTAAAGAGTGCCGCGATGATCGTTTCTGCAAACGCCGACGGGAATTCCTCGCTCGGGAGTGGATTCCTGATCGATGCCGATCAGCGTATTGTCTTGACGAACTTTCACGTCGTCGATCGCGCCAAGAAAGTGGCGGTCGTCTTTCCACGGTTCGATCGATCAGGTGAAGTCATCACGGATGCTCGTGAGTATGCGAATGCCGGTGGTCGAACTTCTGTTCCAGGCTCGGTCGTGGCCCGCGACGCATCGCGTGACCTTGCCATGATTCGAGTGGATCGCCTCCCGGATCGCGTGGCCGGCGTTCCTCTCGCGCGGCGCCCCGCCACGACGGGTTCCGTGGTCTATTCAGTCGGGGGCTCCGGCGCAAGTGACAATCTGTTGTGGCGGCTCACGAAAGGGACCGTTCGCGGTCGCGCTCAGCGGCAACAAGAATCGAATTTTGGCCAATTGGATTGCATGATTCTGGAAACCGATGCGCCTGTCAATCCAGGAGATAGCGGAGGACCGGTAATTAATGATCGCGGCGAACTCGTCGGCGTCGTTTCGCATTTCGTCGTACGACAACGCCAGGTAAGTGGTAACATCGACGCCATTGAAGTCGGCGCCTTTCTCTCGAGGTATGCGCCGTTGCGTTAGAGGATCCTTCAATACTTTCGCCGACTCGCAAAGGCGTATCTGGCGAAGGGCAACCGGGCCGAAGGGGAGCGGTTCTATCGGGTGGCGGCCGAGTGGCTGGATTTGCCGCGCGAGCCGAGCCGGGCGGCCGAGGTGATCACGAAGTGTGCCGTCAACGGCTGGGCGGCGCTCGGCGAGGCGATCAAGCCGATCGACGATCCCCGGCACAACACCATGGACTGGGAAACCTGGCACGAGTCCGACGTCTTCCGCGCCGAGGTCGAGCGGCTCTTGCGGAAGTAGTCGTTCGCCCGCGCCGATGTTTCACCACCAAGGACACCAAGAACACAAAGGAAATCCAAAGACGAATTTATCGAGCATTGAACCATCGATCGTTCTGGTTTCTTACTTCGTGACCTTTGTGGTGAGCGCTCGGGATCGGCGGACGCGCTCGGCTCCGTCGAACCTACGCCTCGCGGCTATCGGCGTTTCGGTCTGGTGAATCTGTTCAGCGATGTGCCCGTAAGATCCGGCTTCTTCGCAAGTGAACCCTGGGTAGCGAGGCCAGACGATTTGGTGGGCGATCGTGGGCGAAAGTGGGCGATAGGGCAAGCTTCAGGCCGGCAACAATTCGCATTCGGTCGCCTTGTTGCACGTGTCGGCCGTGGCGAGATCGCGGTCGAGTTCGCTCGTCGGTGGGAGTTGCACGAGTACGTCGTCGCCATCGAGCCGGACGGGGAACGTTCGGACCGAATAGTCTTCGCCGCTCAGGCAGGCACCCGTTTCGAGCGAGAACGTCTTCTTGTGAAGTGGGCAGGCGACTTTGGGGGTGCCCGCATGATCGCCGAGCAAGCCGCAGGCGAGCACGAACTCGCGCTTGTGCGGGCACATGTTCTGCGTGGCGTACCATTCGCCGGTCGCCAGCCGGAACACGGCCACCTGCGTCTTGCCGTGCTTGATCGCCGACCCCCCGTCCTCCGGGAAGTCCCAAACCTTGCCGACGTTGATCCACGACGAACGCGCGACGGGCGATCGCAGGGTCAATTCGTTGGAAGGAACAAAGCTGCCGTTCCACGAGGCCGGCCGATGTTGGTCGCGCTGCTTCACAATCTCGATTGTCGGTTCGGTCTCGTCGGTGTTCGCGAACTGCTTGAAGAGTCGGCGCTTCTCCGGGTCGCGAACGACCTCGGCCCATTCGCACTTGTACGTGTCGGCCAGGAACTGCATTTGTCGTTCGAGGTCGGCGGCGATGCCGAGCTTGTCGTTCACGATGACATCGCGGAGGTAGTCGATGCCGCCTTCCATCTTCTCGAGCCACACGCTCGTGCGCGTTAGGCGGTCGGCCGTTTGCACGTAGTACATGAGAAAGCGATCGATGTACTTGATGCAGGTTTCGTCGTCGAGGTCGCTGGCGAGCAGGTCCGCGTGGCGCGGCTTGGCCCCGCCGTTGCCACAGACGTACAGGTTCCAACCTTGCTCGGTGGCGATCAGGCCGAAGTCCTTGCACTGGGCCTCGGCGCACTCGCGAACGCACCCGGAGACGGCCGCCTTCACCTTGTGCGGCGAACGAACCCCCTTGTAGCGATTCTCGATTCGCACCGCGAAACCCACGGCATCCTGTACGCCGTAACGGCACCACGTGTCGCCGACGCAACTCTTCACGGTCCGCAGCGCCTTGCCGTACGCGTGGCCGCTCTCGAACCCGGCGGCCACGAGTTCCTCCCAAATGTCCGGGAGTTGATGCACCGGCGCACCGAACAGATCGACGCGTTGACCACCGGTGATCTTCGTGTACAGGCCGTACTTGCGGGCGACCCGGCCGAGGACGATCAGCTTCTCGGGGGTGATTTCGCCGCCGGCGACGCGTGGCACAATGGAGTAAGTACCGCCGCGTTGAATGTTAGCCAGGAAGCGATCGTTCGTGTCCTGGATGGTCGCGTGCTGGACAATCAGGTCGTTCCAGAGGCTGGCGAGGATCGACGCGACGGCCGGCTTGCAGACCTCGCAGCCGCGCCCGGTGCCGTGACTCGCGACCAACGCGGCAAAGGATTTGATTCCTTTGATCTTCACGATCTCGAACAGTTCCTGCCGCGTGTAGGCGAAGTGTTCGCACAGCGAATTGTTCACCTTCAAGCCAGCCTTCTTCAGTTCGGCTTTGAAGATGTCCGTGACGAGCGGCAAACAACCCCCGCACCCGGTGCCGGCCTTCGTGCACTTCTTGACCTCGTCCACAGAGCCCAGGCTCTTCTCACGGATCGACGAACAAATCTTGGCCTTGCTGACGTTGTTGCAAGAACAGACTTGCGCGTCATCGGTCAGTTCGATTTCCGACCCCTGATTCTTGCGGCCGACAAGCAGTTCGCCGGGCGGAACCGAGAGCGGCTTGTCGCTCTTCGCCAATGCGGACAGCGTGCCATATTCGGACGCATCGCCGACCAGGATGCCGCCGAGGAGTTTTGTTCCCTCCGGATTGAACAGCAATTTCTTGTAACTGCCGGAGAACGGGTCGTCGATCGTGATCGCCTTCGCGCCCTTCTCGTCGGCGAAGGCGTTGCCGAAGCTCGCGACATCGACGCCCATGAGCTTGAGCTTGGTCGACATGTCGGCCCCGCGGAAGGTCCGGTCCTCGCCGACGAAGTTCGCGGCCAAAGTCTCGGCCATCTCATAACCGGGGGCGACAAGGCCATAGATCATGCCGTTGAACAGGGCCACTTCGCCGATCGCGTAGATGTTCGGGTCCGAGGTGACGAGCTTCTCGTCGACCACGACGCCGCCGCGTTGGCCGACGTTAAGGCCGCTCGATCGGCCGAGTTCATCGCGCGGCTTGATGCCGGCCGACACGACGATCATCTTGACATCGAGCTCGCTGCCGTCGGCGAACGACATGCCTTCGACTTTGCCGTTGCCGACGAATTCCTTCGTGTTCTTGTTGAGGTGAACTTGCACGCCGAGCGAATTGATCTTGCCGACGAGCACCTTCGAGCCGGCCTCGTCGATCTGGCGTGGCATGAGTCGCGGCGCGAACTCGATGACGTGTGTTTCGAGCCCCAGGTCGTAGGCGGCCTTGGCCGCTTCGAGCCCGAGCAACCCGCCGCCGATCACCGCGGCTTTTTTGACCGTTTCGCCGTAGGCGATGATCCGATCGAGATCTTCAATGGTCCGGTAGACGAATACGCCGTTCTTGTCGATCCCCGGGACCGGCGGCACGAACGGTGCCGAGCCCGTCGCGAGCACGACGTAGTCGTATCGGATCTCCCGGCCGAGCGCGGACCGGACGATCTTCGCTTCGCGGTCGATGGCGGTCGCGCGATCGCCGACGTGCAATTGCACCCCGTTGTTGGCGTGCCAGTCCGGCTCGGCGATCGCGAGTTTCTCGGCGGAGCGATGCGTGAAGTATTTCGAGAGTTGCACGCGGTCGTAGGCGGCGCGTGGCTCCTCGCAGAACGTGACGATCTCGAATTCGCGCCCCCCGTCGAACTCGACGAGCTTCTCGACGAAGCGCTGGCCGACCATGCCATTGCCAATTACGACGATCGTCTTCATCGGGGAACTCCTCGGACTCTCAGCAACGACCCGGCGTGCCGGTGGGCGTTAGCCCATCGGGTGAATCCGGCACGTCTGGCAGCACATGAAACATTCAGCCACATTTGGGTTCACCCGGGGGACTAACGTCCCCCGGCTCGCCCGGACCAACGAGGAACCAAGCCATCAAACCGCCTCCGGAACCGCAACGCCCTCACCAACGGGCACGAATTTCCGTTCTTCCGCTTTGATCTTGAGCACGACCAGATGCAGCCAGACGAGGCTGCCGAGCGTGAGGGCTAACAGTGCGATGAACGCGGATTGCGGCACGCCGGTCGCGCGACCGAGCATGCCGAACAGCTTCGGCAACACGAAGCCGCCGAGCGCGCCGAACAGGCCGACGAGCCCACCCACGGCCCCGACATCGTTCGGGAAATAATTCGGGATGTACTTGAAGACGCTGGCTTTGCCGATCCCCATGCCGACTCCGACCAGGAAGATGAGCGAAGCGAAGCCGGCGACGTCGAGGGGCATCACGTCGCGCGGCAGGCAGAGAGGGACGATCGCCAGGGTCATGCCAATGAAGACTGAGTACGTCACGACGCGCGGGCCGAACTTGTCGGACAGGTAGCCGCCTAACGGTCGCAGCAGGCTGGCCGGGAAGATGTAGAGGGCGGTCAGCAGCGCGGCGGCGCGGATCGATTCGGCGGGCGGCAGGTCGGCGAAATAGTTAGTTCGGTAGTAGTCCGGCAGCCACGACGACAGCGCCACATACGCCCCGAAGACCACGACGTAGTAGAGGCTGAATCGCCAGACGCGGAGGAACTTGAGTGGGGCGAGCATCTCGCCGAGCGGCCGGCCCTTGCCGGGCTTGCGGTCGACCTTCGGCGCGATCAACAGGACGGCGATCGCCATCCCGACGAGCAGGACCGAATAGAAGACGGGCACGACGCGCCAGCCACCGGGGATCACGCCGCCGAGCAATCCCGCCGCCGGCACGAGCGTGAGCAAACCCGGAATGAGCACAACCAGCAGTTTCGTTCCCGACGCCCCGACGTTGCCGGCCCCGAAGACGCCGAGCGCCGTTCCCTTCGACTTGGCCGGGTACCACGCCGAGTTCCAGGCGATGCCGACCGAGAACGAATTACCCGCCAACCCGAACAGGGCCGCACAAATCAACAGTTCGCCATAGTTCGATGCGTGCGACAGCCAGTAGGTGGGAATCGCGGTGAGGAGCAACAGTAGGACCATCATGTTCCGGCCGCCGTAGCGATCGGCCCAGATGCCGAAGTTCAATCGCAGGATCGAGCCCGCGAGGATCGCGACGGCGAGCAGCCACTCGAAGCGGCTCTGCGTTTCCGTCTTGATCTCGTCAACGGACATCCCGGTCGTATCGCCCAGGATCAGGGCCGAGTCCTTCTTGATCTCGAGACCCAGGACGCCGAGCATCAGCCAGACGGCGAACAGAATCGTGAACGCGGCCGTTGAGAGCCAGAGCACGCGTTGTCGAGGGCCGGGGGGTTCGGTTTCAGTCGACGCGAACAAGGATGTCTCCCAAAAGTCGCGACGCCGGTAGCGTCGCTGTTTCGAGTCGTTTCGGCCTCTCGTCCGCCATGACGAGCGGCGTGCGGACCTTGACGAGATGGGCCGCGCAGTACTTCAGTTCCGGTTGCTTCTCGACCGGCCCGAACGCCGGCACGGTGAGGTAGTTCAAGGCGTTGCCTTCGCCCCACAGGTCGCCCCAGTGGAATGGGACGAACACGGTGCCCGGTCGCATGCCGTCTTCGCGGCGGGCGGGCAACACGATCGAACCACGCCGTGTAGTCAGGCGAACTTCGTCCCCCTCGGCGATGCCGAGTCGATCGGCATCGATCGGCGCGACCTCGAGGTACGGGGCCGGGTCGCGAGCCATCAGCTTCTCGACCTTGCCGGTTCGCGTGAGCGTGTGCCAGTGGGCGTAGATTCGACCGGTGGTGAGCACGAAAGGGAACTCGCCATCGGTCGGCTCGAACGGCGCGCGATGGTCGCGCGGCAGGAACATGGCCTTGCCGTCGGCCGTCGGGAAAACTTGATCGAGGTAGCGTCGCTTCGTGCCGTAGTGGTACGGGTCGGGGCAGGGCCACTGAATCGTCACGCCGTCGTTGAGTCGGCTCGACGTGATGCCGGCCATGTCGCAGGGGCGGTACTTCGTCAGGCGAATGAACTCGTCCCAGACGGACGACCCATCAACGTAGTCGAATGCGTTGGCGAAGCCCATTTTGCCGGCGAACTGGGCGAGGATCCGCCAGTCGGGCCGGGCTTCACCGGGGCCCTCCCACATCTTCGGCGAACGAGCGACCATTCGCTCGCTGTTCGTGGTCGTGGCGTCCTTCTCGCCCCAGGAGGCGACGGGAAGAACAACGTCCGCGAGCCGTGTGGTCTCCGTCGGGTGGTAGGCGTCGCTGACCACGACCAGTTCCGCCCGCTCCAGGCCGCGTCGCACCCGGTGCAGTTCGGGCAGGCTGACCATCGGGTTGGTGGCCGCGATCCAGATGGCCTTGAGTCGGCCGTCGTCGAGGGCCTGGAACATCTCGACGGCGCTCAGGCCGTTCTTTGGCGCGATGCTTCCGGCCGGCCGACCCCAGGCGTATTCGAGTTCCAGGCGGTGCTTGGCGTCTTCGACAAAGCGATAGCCGGGCAGTTGATGGCACAACAGCCCGCACTCGCGACCGCCCATCGCGTTCGGCTGTCCCGTCAATGAAAATGGCCCGGCCCCGACCTTGCCGATCTGCCCGGTCAACAGGTGCAAGTTGATCAGGCTGTTATTCTTCCACATCCCAACGGTGCTTTGATTCAGGCCCATGCAATAGAGGCTGAGGAACGCCCGCCCCTTGCCGATCACCTTCGCCGCGTGCTCGACCGTCTCCTGAGGTAGCCCGGTCGTCGCGATCAGTGCGTCGAGCGGCTGGCCCATCAGGAAGGCGACGTACTCGATGAACCCTTTGGTCCGGAAACCGATGAAATGTTCGTCGGCTCGGCCGGCCGTGACTAACAATCGGCCGACCGCGTTCAGGAACGCGATGTCCGACCCGGGAGCAAGGGGCACGTGCAAGTCGGCGATCGCGCAGGTCGCGGTGCGACGCGGATCGACCACGATGATTTGCTGTTCCGGCCGAGATTTCTTGCTCGCCTTGAGCCGATCGAACGTGACGGGGTGCGCCTCGGCGAGGTTGGAGCCGATCACCAGGACCAAGTCGGCGTAGTCGATGTCCTCGTAACAGGTCGGCGGGCCATCGCTGCCTAACGAACTGCGATAACCCGCCACGGACGAGGCCATGCACAACCGGCTGTTCGAATCCGTGTTGTTCGTGCCGAGGAAGCCCTTAAAGAGCTTGCTGGCGAGGTAGGCACTTTCGCTATCGAGTTGGCCGGAACCGTAGAAGGCGACCGCGTCGGGCCCGTGTTCGGCGATGATCGAACGAAATTGAAGAGCGATTCGATCGAGGACCTCGTCCCACGTCGCCCGCTCGAACGCGGCGTGACGCGTCGAGC
>JANLUE010000423.1:0-2709 GCA_031363325.1 Gemmataceae bacterium | reverse complement strand
TTGACGACCGCGAGCAGTTCGTCCTTGCTGATCGGCTTGAGCAGATAGTGTGAAGCCCCGTCGGTCAAGGCCTTGACGGCCGACTTCACGTCGCTCGACCCCGAGACGACCATGACCAACATGTCGCCCTGTTCCTTGACGAGCCGGACGATGGCGAGCCCGTCGAGATCGCCCATGCGCAAGTCGGTGAGGACCAGGTCGAAGTCGTCGGCCTGAATCTTGCGAGCCCCTTCCTTGCCACTCGTCGCGACCGCGACCGAATAGCCGCCCTCTTCGAGAATCTCGGCCACCGTCTCGGCGTGGTCCCGTTCGTCGTCGATCACGAGAACGCGCAACTGTTCGTCGGGCGAATCGGCGGTTGTTTCGGATTTCATGGACGCTGCCTCAGATCAATCCCAGTCCACGTCGGCCGTACATTGGCCAGGATGTCATATCAGATTCGAGTGCGGAGACGGGTCAAACGGATTCGATGGAATAGCGATGTGGAGCGTGCAACATCGCGACGACCCGATTCGGTCGATCAATGATGACGGCGAAATTGTTCAGGACGTCGCGACCCAGGACATTTGAGTCCAGGGCGGAGGACGTGACGGCACCCGCGAACGGGCCATTCATCGTGACGTCCGTTCCGTCTTCGCGTACGAATCGAATCACCGTATCCAGTTTGACAATGCTACCCGACCCGCCAAATCCGTGGAGAGCATCAACAGGTTGCTCGATCGGCAATCCAAGTGACAAGGCGTCGGATGAGGTCACGACCGTTTGGTCGGCACCGGAATCAACAAGAAATTCGATCCGCTGCCATTGGCCGTCGCCGCGGCGAATGTGGGCTTGAACGTAGGGCCGTGTGATTCCATCGTCGTCAAGTTCCCAGGCGCCGGAGATGAGCATAGAGTCGTGGCCCTCGATCCGTAGAAATATAGCGGAAGAAAAGGCTATCGTGCTCTTCGGGATGAGCGGCGATCGCGCGTTGGCGCGTTTCCCCAAACTCGTCGCCGACGAACGTCTCGCCGCCCGCAACCACGACGTGCTTGCCCCGGTACTTTTCGCCGATCTCGATGGCTTGCCGATGGAACCTGTCCGAGTTGCTCTGAAATCGGCGCTGCCGCGCCATGGCCTCGGCCAATTCGTCCGGCGAGAGCTTTCCTTCGGTCAAAGTGGCGATGCGTTCTGGCATGGTGATGAGTCTCCCCCAAACAATCTTACCGCTCACGACCGTCGATGGACAAGCAAAGTTCACCTCGCGACGGAGTCAGTCCGTCGCGATTCTCAGGTCGACCTGGTCGATTCATCTTACCCCGACGCCCACAACGTTCCATTTTCAGATTTTGGCGAGCGAAGGCAGTCGCCCGGAAACTTTGCCCCTTCGGAACAACCGTCAAGTTCGACCATTGTGGGCTCCGATGCAAAGAAAGGGAAAATCTCGGACTGCGGAGAGCGAATACCGTGAGTGACACCCGTGCGCTGCTGAATCGGATCGCCGACTTCCGCAAGCGGCTCGACGCCATGCCGCGGTTGGTCCGCGAAACGCCCGCCGTTCAAGCCCAGGTCGCCCACGTACCGGGATCGGAGCCGATCGAGCTGGCTCCGGCCGAGTCGAAGACGCAGGCGATCATTGAGTATTCGATCCGTCATTTGGTCCCACAGGCCGAGTTGTCGCCGATCGGGCTCACGCACCGGGCGCGCCGATTGTTGCTCGAAGCTCAGGGGTTGATTGCACGGCTCAAGGCCGTCGCCGACGATCCATTGCTGTCCGGCCCGCCCGATGGCGAGACCGTCGACCCGTTGGCCGTCCACTATCGCGAGACGGCCGCGCTGACCGAAGCCGTCGTTCGTTATGCCCAGACCTTGCCGGAGGATGTTGGCGAACAGACGCGGCTGTGCGATGGCCTTGAAGGAATGATCGACGCGGCCCGGCGACGCTTCGCCTTGCTTGCGGGGGCCGTCGAACAACGGCGGACCGACGCGAACTGGATCGACGCCCTGGCCCGGTTCCTGGTCGCGATGAACGAAGGCGAGGGCCCGATCGACCCGGCCCCGGTCGTCGAGCTGGCCCATGCACTACGAAACGAGGAGCCCGGTCGGCCGTTGCGGTTCCTGTGGGCCGACCCGATGCATACGCAAGCGTATCTCGGCGGGCCAAGTTTCCCGGCCCCGGCCCGGTTCGTCGCGGCGCATTCGTTGAACTGCGCCAAGATTGTGGCTCGACTGTTGCCGACCGACGCCGAATGGCGTGGCTCGGAAGTCGAGCCAGTTCTGGCGGCGTTGCTCCACGATGTCGGCATGTTGCGCGTCGACCCGGCCGTGCTGGCCACACCGGGCCCGCTTGATGAAGCGGGTCGTGCCGAAGTCGAACGTCATGCCGAGATCGGGGCGGAGATCATCGCCCGTCGGTTGCCGACGCTGGGCAGTTTGGTCGAAGTGGCGGCGGTCCATCACGAACGGCCGGACGGATCGGGATATCCGAATGCGTTGATCGGTGAGCAGGTGACCCCGCTCGCCCGCCTGATCGCGGCCCTCGATAGCTATGCGGCGATGTGTTCGCCCCGGCCGCATTGCCCGGCCCTCGACCCGCGGACGGCCCTCGCCGACACGATGGTCGCGGCCGACCGCGGCAAGTTGGACCGCTACGCGGCCGAAAAGTTGCTGTTGCTCGGCTTCCATCCGGCCGGCACCGCGGTCGAATTGGCCGATGGATCGAGCGGCGTG
>JANLUE010000363.1:0-2484 GCA_031363325.1 Gemmataceae bacterium | reverse complement strand
CAGTTTGTCGTTCGGGGTTCACCCGAGGGGCTACGCCCCCCGGCTCGCCTGATCAACGACTTCGGGCAAGCCGGCTCGCGGGGCGCGACCGGTGTGAGCTTCATTCCCGCTATCGGCAAGCGCGGATCGCCGTCGATGACCCAGTTCAAGCCGTGGCCAAGACCCACTGGACCCGGTCCGTGTCGAATCTCGTCACCACTTGGCGACCATCGCCTTGGGTTTGTCCGAGAACACGGCGAGGTCGGTCGTGGCCGGATAGGCGTGCAGGACGGAATTGAATTCCGCCCGCAATCGACAGAAAGCCATTCGACTGCCGGACCGGCCGAGCCAACTCCGGAGTTCGGCGAACATCTCGCCCGCCTGGCTCGACATCCGCTTGACGTGCTTCATGTCGAGCAACACGCGAAGGTTGGACGCCTTCAGGTTCTCGTGGAGTTCGTGGCGAATCTGGGCCAACTCGCCCGGATCGACGAGGTACACGTCGTTCAGGCGAACGATCGTGATGCCTCCTTCGCGAGCGACGCGGAGCCGACCCTTGATGACGCCACGCTGGGCGTTCAAGCCTTCCAGGATCGCCGCGGCGGCCGAGGCGGCCTCCTCGAATTCCTCCGAGTGGAACTCTTCCGACGCCTTGCGGTTGAATTCCTGTTTCCGCGACGCGTTCTGGTCGAGGCAACTCAGCGCCCATTCCTCCAAATCGCGTTGCGACAATGTCTTTTCGCGATATTGAACGATGAACTTGAGTGGCCCGACTTCGAGCTTGTCGCCGGCATGGAGCGGCCATTCCTGGCCCGGCTCGATCGATTCGTCGTTGACGAGCGTCGGTCGGCCGCTGCCCAGGTCGCTGATGAACACCTTCCGGCCACGCGTCACGAGCGCGCAGTGCTGCTCGCCGATATCATCGTGCACGGCCCGCAATTGACATTCTTCGCCCGAACCGATGAGAAACAAATCGATCTCGATCGGAATCGGCATTCCCTGCTTTTTGCCCTTCGCGGCAATCAAAAAAAACTTCATGCGTCGTCCCCCGAACGAGAGAGGTGGGTTCGACTGCGAGTAGCGAGTCGGTCGGCGGTGAGCCGGCCTGGTGGGTGGGGTAAGGAATACGGTACTTCAACGCCGGCACGAACGCAAGATCATTAACCCCGATCGAGGGTGTTGGGTTTCGGGCTTATGTAACGAGCTTTGCAGCCGATCGCACGCTCACCACACGGTGGCGTTCCCGTCCGGTTAAAGAAACTTTGCCAATTATGCCGATCATTCGGGCATGATGCGCGCGTCACTTTGCCTCGTGGTCCTGGCGTGCGCGAACGCTCGCGGCCAGGAGCCACCGATCGAGGAGCGCGTTCGCATTCTCGAAGCCACCATCGAGAAACTCGAGGCCAAGCCCAAACCGATCACGTCGGGGTGGGACAACGGCTTCGTGCTGCGCTCGCCCGACAGCGATTTCCAGTTGCGGATCACCGGCCAGGTTCAGGCGGACTACCGAGGGTATCTCGACTCTGTCGACACCACGGACTTGCCGACGTTTCTCGTACGCCGCGCCCGCCTCGGCATCGAAGCCTCGATTCTGAAGTACTACGAGTTCCGACTCTTGCCCGACTTCGGTCGCGGCGAGAATCGCCTTCAAGACGCCTTCTTCAACGTTCGCTATTGGGACGAGTTTCAATTCGAGGTCGGCAAGTTCAAGCAGCCGTTCAGCATCGAGCAACTGATCCAGGATCGTTTCGTCCCGGTCGTCGAACGCTCGCTGATCGATCAACTCGGCCCGGCCCGCGACGTGGGCCTCATGTTGCACGGCCAGAAACTGTTCGGCGATCGGTTCGACTGGGGTGCGTCCGTTTACGGTGGCGTTCGGGACGGAGATGGCGACAACGACAAAAACAAGGAAGCGGCCGGGCGAATCGCGATTCGGCCCTTTCGCGGCGACGACTTTCCCGACTGGCTCGTCGGTTTGCAACTCGGCCTCGGCGGGACGTTTGGCGAAGACGAGGGCGTCACGCAGCCGAACACCTATCGCACGCCCGCCAATGTCCCCTGGTTCGTGTTTCGCTCGACCGTCCGGCCCGATGGCGTGCGCTGGCGGTTGAGCCCGGAGTTCGCGTATGTCGCTGGCCCGTTCACTCTGACGAGTCAGTACTATCGACAGACGAGCGAGTATCGGGCCGGCACGCGAAACATCGACCTGAAGGCCGAGGGCTTCTACGTGATGGCCTCTCTCCTCGTCACCGGCGAACGGCGAACTTCCCTCTCGCAAGCGGTCGAACCACTCGTGCCGTTCAACCCGAAGGACGGTTGTTTCGGGCCGGGGGCCATCGAGTTGGTGAGTCGCGTCTCGCATTTGTCGTTCGACACGGACAGCGGTCGCGCTGGCTTTCAACGCTTGATTGATTCGCAACGGACTGCCGCGACGGCGACCGAATATACGAACGGCCTCAACTGGTATTTGAACAAGTGGGTGCGGTTCCAGTTCAACTGGGAACA
>JANLUE010000341.1:0-9068 GCA_031363325.1 Gemmataceae bacterium | reverse complement strand
CGCAGAATGTCCGCGCGCATCATCAATTCTTCGGGCGTGTAAACCGGCGCCATCGCTTCGTGATCGTTATTCAGGAACGCGAACATCTTGTAGTACTCTTCCTGCGCGATCGGATCGTACTTGTGATTGTGACATTGAGCGCAGGCGATCGTGAGCCCGAGCATCGCCTTGCCGACCGCGTCCATCCGGTCGAACATCGCGTCCATGCGGAACTGTTCGGGGTCGACGCCGCCTTCCTCGTTCAACATCGAATGCCGCAAGAACCCCGTGGCGACGATCTGGTCCTGCGTCGCGTTCGGCAACAGGTCGCCGGCGATCTGTTCGCGCACGAATTGATCGTAGGGCAGATCATTGTTCAACGAGTTGACGACCCAATCGCGGTAGAACCAAACCTGGCGCGACTTGTCTTTCTCGTAGCCATCCGAATCGGCGTAGCGCGACGCGTCGAGCCACGGCCGAGCCCAACGTTCGCCGTAGTGCGGCGACTTCAACAGCCGTTCGACGGCGCGATCGTAGGCGTCGGTCGATTTGTCCGCGAGGTAGGCGTCGACCTCGGCCACCGTCGGCGGCAGGCCGATCAGGTCGAGGTGCAAGCGGCGAAACAGCGTGATGCGATCCGCCTCGGCACTCGGCTTCAACCCTTCCTTGTCGAGCCGAGCGAGCACGAACGAATCGATCGGATTGCGAATCCATTTCGGATCGCTGACGGTCGGCGGGGTCGACTTCACCGGAGGCTTGAACGCCCAGTGATTTCGCGGGTCGGCCGCGCCAACCACGTCCGGCCAATCGGCCCCCTGATCGATCCAGGCCCGCAGTACGCCAATCTGCTCGGGCGTCAAACGATCGCCCTTGGGGGGCATCTTCATGTCGGCTTGCAAGCCGGCGACGTAGCGAATCAACGGGCTCTCGGCGCTCTTACCCGGCACGATTGGCTTGCCGATCTCACCGCCCTTGAACGCGTCCGCCTTGCGGTCGAGGCGAAAGCTCGACAGTTGCTTCTTGTCGCCGTGGCACGAATAGCACGCGGCCGCGAAGATCGGTTGGACATCTTTGACGTAATCGACCTTGCGCTCAACCGGCGGCGGCAACTTGGAATCGGCGTTCGCCGGGATCGCCAGGAATGCGACCAAGTAGACGGTGGCGAATCGAGGAGAGGAATTCATGGCTTGGCGGGTTCACGATGTCAACGGAGGGCTCGAACGGTTAGTGTATGGTGAGCGAGTGAATCGATGCGCTCGCGCGCTGATGGTCGTTCGGGACTGGGCGTCGCAATCCAATCGCCGCGCGGAGCCGGCCCGTACGATCATCGATCCGGAGTCTGCCAACTCGGTCGCCCGAAGCGCCGATACAGGCTCGGCAACAGGAACAGATTCAACATCGTTGATGTGACGAGCCCGCCCAGAATCACGACCGCGAGCGGGTATTCAATTTCGTGGCCGGGCTTGTTGCCGGTGATCGCGAGTGGCAACAGGGCGAGGCCGGTGGCGAGCGCGGTCATCAGGATCGGGGCGAGTCGCTCTTCGGCTCCACGCAGGATTAATTCGTCGCCGAACGGCACGCCTTCCACTTCTTGGAGATGGCGGTAGTGACTGATCAGCATGATGCCGTTCCGGGCCGCGATGCCGAGGACTGTCACGAACCCGACGAGCGAGCCGAGTGAAAGGACACCGCCGGTCAGCAAGACGCCCGCGACGCCGCCGATCAGGGCGAACGGCAAAGTCAGAAAGGCGAGCAGGGTCAGCCGAAGCGAGCCGAAGTCCGTGTACAACAGAACGGCGATGCCCGCGAGTGCCAAGGCCGCGAGCGCGTACAACCGATTCGCCGATTCCTGGCGGGCGGCGTACTCGCCGAGAAACTCCGGGTGATATTCGCGGTCGAACGGCAACGCCTTCACGCGTTCCTCGACATCGCGCGCGACCGCCCCAAGATCGCGATCGACGACGTTGCAGGTCACATCGATTCGGCGCGAGGCCGCCTCGTGCCGCACCTCGTTCGGGGCCGGCACCACGAACACGTCGGCCACGTCGCCGAGCCGAACCTGGACGCCCGTGGGTGAATCGATCGGCAAATCCTGGAGGGCGGCCACATCGGTCCGGCGGTCCGGGGCAGCCCACACGGTCACATCGAACCGCTTCGGCCCGTCGTACACTTCGCCAACCTTCAGGCCGCGTACGAGAGTGGTCGTCGCTCGGCGAATGTGCCCGGCGGTGAGTCCGAATCGGGCCGCGTCGTCGGGGCGTGGTCGCACTTCGACTTGCGGCACGAGGACCTGCGCTTCGACTTTCAGGTTGGTCACGCCAGGCACGTCGGCCATCGCCTTCTCGATTTCCTTCGCCTTCGCACGCAGCGTGCCGAGGTCCGGACCGTAGACGCGAACCACAATGCTCGCGCCCGCTCCGGTCAGCACTTCCTTGATGCGTTCCTTCAAGTACGTCTGCACATCGCGGTACAACCCGGGGTAGCCATCGACGGCCTCCTGAATTTTCGCCAAGGTGTCGCGATAGTCGACGTCCGGGTCGATGCTGAACCACAACTCGGTGAAGTTGGGGCCGACAGGTTCGTCGGCCACCTCGGCCCGGCCAATGTGCGAGCCGAAGTTGCGAACGCCGGGAATTCCCCGCAGTTCCTTGCTCGCGAGCGCCGTGATGCGTTGATTCTCCTCGATCGACATGCCCGGCTTGCCGACCCAGTGCATCAGGAAATCGGTCTCCTGGAAGTCGGGCAGAAACTCCTGGCCGAGCGAGCGGGTCGCGCCGGCGGCGGCCAACAAGGCGGCCCCCAGGAATGCGACCGCGAGCCACGGACGATGGACGATTCCCGGCAGGATCGCCCGATACTCGCGGCGGAGCCAACGGGTCAGCGGCGCTTCGGGCCGATTCGCGGTTCGGCCGGAGAGCAGGATCAAGCAGAGGGCGGGTGTCACCGTGAGGGCGACGAACAGCGAAGCGAGCACGGCCAGAACGTACGCCGCGGCGAGCGGCCGAAAGAACGTCCCCGCCAGTCCGCCGAGGTAGAAGATCGGCAGGAAGACGAGAACCACGATCAACGTCGCGTACACGACCGCACTGCGAACTTCGAGCGACGCGCCGAGTACGACCCGGAACGGCGACTCGGGTGCATCGAGCAGGCGATTTAGACGCAAGCGCCGTGTGATGTTTTCCACGTCGATGATCGCATCATCAACGACTTCGCCGAGCGCGATCACGAGACCGGCCAAGACCATCGTGTTGATGCTCGCGCCGGCATAGGCGAGCGCCGTCGAGGCCGCGAGCAGGGAGAGCGGAATCGCAGTGAGCGAGATGAGCGCCGTTCGCCAGTCGAAAAGGAACGCGATCAGAATTATCACGACCAGTCCGCAACCGACGTACAGGGCCTTCGACAGGTTGCCGAGCGAACGCTCGATGAACGTGGCGGGTCGAAAGATGGTCGGATCGACGTGGACATCGCCGAGCGCCGGCTTCAGCGATTCGAGTGCGGCCTCGACCTGCCGGGTCACCGCCAGCGTGTTGCCCCAGGGGTGTTTCTCGACGATGAGCAACAGGCCCGGCCCATCGTTGATGACCGCGTCGCCAATTGGCGGCGGCGAGCCGATGCCGATCGTCGCGACTTCGCCAAGGCGAACCGGCGCGCCGCCGCGAAAGTCCACGACCGCATCGGCCAGATCGAGCGGATCGTTCACGGCCGCTCGATGGCGAACGGCGAGGCGTTGGTTCGGCGTATCGACGAAGCCGCCGGTGTCGATCGCGGTCGCATCGCGGGCGGCCAACGTGATCGCATCGAGTGTCACGCCGTTCGCCCGGAGTTGATCCGGGTCGACTTGAACCTGATACTCGGTGTTGCGCTGACCCCAGATCGCGACGTTCGCCACGCCGGGAATCGACATCAATTTCGGGCGAATCGTCCAGAGCGCGAGAATGGTAAGCTCGCGTTGCGAGAGCTTCTCCGACCAGACGCCGACCTTCAACACGCGACTCGTCGACGAAAGTGGCTGCAGGATCACGGGCGTTCGTGCCGCGACCGGCAGGCGCGGCGCTTCGACCGCGAGGCGTTCCTGAACGAGTTGCCGGGCGCGAATCACATCGGCACCCGGTTCGAACAGGAGCACGACTTGTGACAAGCCGAGGACGGACTTGGACCGAATCGTCTTGAGCCCGGCCGTTCCGTTGAGGGCGTTCTCGATCGGCGTGGTGACGAGTTCTTCGACTTCGGTGGTGCTGAGACCGGGGGCTTCCGTTTGAATTTCGACGAGTGGCGGCGCGAACTCCGGGAACACGTCGAGCGGGGCGTTCTCGGCCGTGCGAATGCCGACGAACACGAGCACGACCGCGGCGGCCAGGATGGCCGTCCGAAACTGCAGCGACGTCGACACGAGCCAGCCGAGCATCGGCATCCCCTACTTGGCGTAGCCCACTTCGACGCCGAACAATTCCTGCACGCCGGTCGCGACGATGCGCGTCTTGTCGGGCGGGCCGGCCTTCAAGATGGCTGTCGCTCCGTCCACATGCCTAACATCGACGCGGCGACGAATGTACTTGTTGTCGGCCAGCGCTTCGTAGACCCACGTGCCGCCATTGACATCGACGAACACAGCCTTCCACGGCACCGTGAGCGCCTCCGACTCGGCGACGAGCGGAATCGCCACGCCGACCCGCTGCCCCGGCCGATAGGCTCCGTCGGCGTTCGGCAACTGAAAGTACAAATCGACCGTTCCCGTGAGCGGGTTGGCCGACGGCGGAGCGGCGACCGACTTCGCTTCCTTGCGATTCGGCCCCGGTCGGGCGGTCAATGGCGCGATCGTCGCGCTGGCCGAGTTCAACGCCTCCGCCTCGCCGACGAAGACCGGCACGCGGACCCAAACCTGGCTCAGATCGGCGATCTCAAAAAGGGCCGCTCCGCTCGGAACCGACTGGCCCGGCCGGGCGCTCACAACGCGCAAGAGCCCGGCGGCCGGGGCCGTGATGGCGATCGGGGTCGCCGTCCCCCGGTCCGCTTCGGCCACGACCTTCTTGAGCAATTCGAGCCGGGCCTTGGCCGCGTCGAGCGTCTTCTTGGCCAGATCGACCTGGGCCTGGGCGGTATCGACGGCTGCCTTGCTTCCCGCCTGATCGCGGAACAACTGGTCGGCCCGAACGAACATGATCTTGGCGGCGTCGTGGGTCGATTGCGCCGTCTCGACCTGGCCCTCGGCGTCGACGCGGGCGGCGATCAACGTTGGCTTCGCATCGGGAGACAGGAACGGCGAGAGTTCAAAAACCGCCTGGCCCTGTTCGAGTGTCGCACCCGGCTTCGGTACTCCGGTGGCCGGCCCACGAAGGATTCCGCCTAACGGTGACGAGACCAAGAACGTCTGGCCCGGCGGGATCGTGACTTCGCCACCGAACGTCCGCGTACGGTGAACGTTCTTCGC
The DNA here is from genome assembly GCA_031363325.1 of Gemmataceae bacterium. Taxonomy (GTDB): domain Bacteria; phylum Planctomycetota; class Planctomycetia; order Gemmatales; family Gemmataceae; genus SIAJ01. The sequence continues at coordinate 3,661 of JANLUE010000341.1, read as the reverse complement.
CAGTTTGACTTCAGTCGTTTCGACCTTGAGTCGCTCGACGGCCTTCGCGCTCAGCGAGAACGTCAGCAGTTCATCTTCCTTCAACGCTTTGGTCACCGTCGAAGCGGCCGGGGGTTTGGCCGTGTCGGCTCCCTTGCGTTGCGGAAAGATCGCCGCCCGGCCGAGGAACGCCAGGCCGGCGAGCGCCGACGCGATCAGGAGGCCGGTGAAGAGCCCGGAGCGGAAGTTCATGGCCTCTCCGGTAGGGGTTGAGCCAATCCGGCCGCGGGCGGTTCGCGGTCGATCGCGAACGTTCGCGACTCCGCGCGGATCGTGTGGCCAACCGCACGTTCGAGTTCGGCCCAGGCGGTCGCCAGGTCGGCCCGAAGCTGCACCTCGCGAGCGCGAGTCTCGATGGCCTGGCGGGATGTTTCGAGAACGAGCAACAAGGGTGCGCCGCCGCCGCGAAACGCCTTCTCGGCCCGCGTCACCGCTTCTTCAACGGCTGGGCGAATTGTGCGAGTCCATTGCCGATAGTCCGCGGCGGCTTGAACGTGTTGCGCTCGAGCCAGGCGAACGTCCAGGATCACGCGATCCTTCACCGTGCGAACTTGACGGATCGCCCGCTCGCGGTCGGCCTCGGCCCGTTCAACCGCCCCCTGGTTCCAGTTGAAGATCGGCACGCCGAGCCGAAGGCCGGGGCTGTAGTTGTGCCCGGTCGGCCCGCTCGTCGCATCAGCGAGGCCGAAGATTCGGAGCCAACCGAGTCGAGCGAGTGCGATCCGAGCATCGGCCGCGGCGACGGCTTGCTCAGCCGCATGCACATCCGGCCGATTCGCGACGGCCTCGGCCACAAGCGCTTCGATTTCAATGTCCAGTTCGAACGCTGACTCTTCAACTTGCGGCACGAGGTCGTTTCGCCAACCGCCGAGACCCAGAACGTTTCGCAAGCGTTCCTCGGCGATGGCCACATCGTTCGTCGCTCGATCTTGTTCCTGCTTCGCCCGCATCGCGTCGATCGTCGCGGTGGAGGATTCGAGCGGCGTGGCGTCGCCATCCTTCAGGCGCGCTTCAGCGAGCCCGGCGATCCGCGCACGCAACTGGCGATTCTCGTCGGCCACGGTCACGCGTGCCTTCGCGAGCGCCCAGGCGGCGTGAGCGACACGTGCATCGCGGATCAGGTCCAGGCCCGCTTGCGTGAGTCGGTGTCGATTACGTTCGAGGTCGGCCGTCGCGGCGTGTATCCGGTGCGGCCGAAGCCACAGGGCATCGAGCGGCAGATCGACCGCGTATTTGAACGGCTTGGGGTCGAGCGGGAAGACGAACAGGAAGTCGGGGTTCGGCAACAGCCCCGCCTGGATCAAGTCGCCACGCGCGAGCCCGAGGTCGGCGAGCAACTCCTGGAACAGAGCGTTGTTGCACAGCGCGATTTGCGCCGCCTCGTCGCCCGACAGGCCATCGGACAAATCGACCGTGCCGGGAACGATGTCTTTGGCCGACTCCACCGTGAGCCCGGTTCGTTCCGCGAGGTCCGACGCGACGTGCGATTGATCGGGGCCGCTCGGCGCGGACAGGCACCCGCCCGCCAACGGCGCGAAGAGTACGAACCAGGCCTGGCGACAAATTCGGATGCGCGACTCCGGACGACCTGAGCTCCCGCCCTTTTTATCGGCCGGCATTGAGCTTGGAATTACCGACCCATTCGTTAAGGTGCGGTTCGGAAGCGAATTTATTTGGGGTTCATCTGCCGTTGGTGAAGTTTGATATTGGGCTCGGAGACGCGAGCATCGAATCGCCGGGTGAAATGGGGAAGTGGCATGGGCGGGTTGATTCGGGGATTTGCGGCCACCCTGGTCGCCCTGGCGATTGTGGGCGTTCCGGCGGGATACGCGTGCCTTCGCAATCTCCAGTGGCGGAACTTTCACGTCGTCGAGTCGGGCCGACTCTATCGGAGTGGTCAACTCGAGCCGAGCACCCTGCAGACGGTCGTCGATGAGCGGGGCATCCGGACCATCGTTTGTTTGCGGGCCCTGGCCCGACCGGGCGACCTCGTCCGCGAAGAGCGCGAGGAGATCGACTGTCGCGCGGCTGGCTTGAACTACGTTCGACTCGAGCCCGCCGACTGGGCCGTTCGTCCCGATGGGGCCAGACCCGCTCAGGCCAATGTCGACGCCTTTCTGCGAATCGTTCGCGACCCCAAGTCCGGCCCCGTGCTGATCCATTGTTTCGCCGGCCTGCATCGAACCGGGATCTTCTGCGCCATCTACCGGATCGAGATCGACGGCTGGACGGCCGACGAAGCGATCGGCGAAATGTTCGCCCTCGGTTGCGTCCAACCCGACCCGGACGCGCTCGCCTATCTCCGAGAAATCGCCCGGCGGTAACTTGGCGAGCGTGGCCGATAGGACCACGCTCGGCCGTCGATCGATTCAACAACTGGTAGCCCGCGTTCGTCTCGGGGCCGACCATCGTCTGGCCGATGGCGGCGCATTCAATCTCCCGTCTCGCCAACCGGGCGCAGCTTGAACTGCTTTCGCAATTGCCGCTCCGTTTCGTATTCGTCGACGAGGTCCGCGCTGCCGACTTGCGGTAGCGTCGGATCGGGTTCGACGGTCAGCGTCTGGATGTACTCGGTGCCATCGACGGTGAGCACAACCCGATAGGTTCCCGGTCCGGCCGAGAAGTTCGTGCTCGCCGGCCGATTGAGGGGATTGAGCGCCGGGGCGAGTTCGCTTGGCGTGACTTTCGCGTTCGGGCCCTTGCGTGGGCCCTTCGGCGCTTCTCCGCCCGAGCGCGAATAGTCCCAGGCGATTCGATAGTAACCGGGGTCGGTGCTCACGTCGAACGTCCGCACCGTCTTGCCCGCCACGTCGAGTACTTTCACATCGGCCTTGGTGGCCTTGCCGCCGATCACGTAGTCGATGTTCGCCAGTCGGGCCGGGTTCGTGCCGTAGTAGTTGCGGGCCGATTCGCTGAACGGTGGCCGTTGCGTCTGACGCCACTGGATCGCCGGCGACGGCGCAAGGAGTGCGGTCTTCGCCTTGAGCAAGTCGGCCGTCATTTGCCGAAGCGGCGTGACATCCATCACCCAAACCGAACGCCCGTGCGTCGCGACGACCAAATCGTTGGCCGTGGTCGGTTGCGCGAACTCGTGGACGGCAACGGTCGGAAGGCCCTTGGCCCCGTTGATCTTCGACCAGGCCGCGCCGCGATTGACCGAGGCGTAGGCGGCCACTTCCGTCCCTAGGTAAAGCAAGTTTTGGTTGGCTACGTCTTCGCGAAGCACGCGGGTCGCCCCCTTCGGCAAGTTCGCCCGCAACGACTTCCAGGTCGCTCCGAAATCTTCCGTCACGAACACATAAGGTTCATCGTCGTTCGATCGATGCGCGTCGAAGACGACGTAGGCTCGACCTTCTTCCCATTTCGACGCTTCGAGGGTCGCGACCCAGCGCGGGCCCGGCAGGCCGGCCGCTTTGAAGTTCGCGGTCACGTTCGTCCAGGTCTTGCAGCCGTCCTTCGTGACCCACACGGCCCCGTCATCGGTCCCGGCCCAAACGACATCCGGGTTCTTCGGCGACTCGCTGACGGCCGTCCCCGTCCCGCGCTTGGTCAGCGAAATCTCCGGCGAGACAGCGATTTGGCCATCGCCCTGTTTGAGCGACTTGAACACGTAATTGCCGGC
>JANLUE010000339.1:0-4228 GCA_031363325.1 Gemmataceae bacterium | reverse complement strand
AGCGAATCGAGCGGCACGCCCGCGAACAACTGGCCCGCCTTCAAGAAGCCGACGTATTGCGGAATGCGAATCACGCCGTGCGAATCGTGACCACACAGGTTGGCGTCGACGAGCGATCGGGCGACCGTGGCCGACTCGTCGGCGGGCACGCCGTTCGTGACGAACGCTCGCGTGGCCAGCTCGCGAAGTTGCTCCGGGCGGAAGGTCGGCACGATCGAGCCTCGCGAATAGAATGCGGCGGGAGGGCAGCGATGTTGTATCACCTCGAAACCGACGAACGCTCGGCCGGCGGCCACGCGGGGACCGTCTACACGTTGCTTCGCCCCGACACCGGCACGAGCGCCGAGATCTGGCCCACCTACGGGTTCAACTGTTTGCGCTGGCGGGTCGGCGGGCACGACTTGCTCTACGCCGACTCGGACTGGGCCAACAAGCCGCTCCCGACCCGGAGCGGTGTACCGATTCTGTTTCCATTTCCCAATCGAATCCGCGCCGGCACCTTTAAGCACTCCGGTCGAACCTATTTGTTGCCAAAAAACGATTCGACACGCCTGAACGCGATCCACGGCTTCAGCCCGCGCGTACCCTGGCGCGTCTCCGGCTACGGGGCCGACTCCGAATCGGCCTGGGTGCACGGCGATTTTCGACTCTCGACCGAAGCCCTGGAGGCCGACGGCCTGTGGCCCGGTGACGGGTTGCTCTCGGTCGTCTATCGTTTGCGCGCCGATCGTTTGCGACTCGAGATGCGGGTCAAGAACGTTGGCGAAGGCTCGTTCCCGTTCGGCGTGGGCCTGCATCCGTACTTCGTGTTGCCGGGCGAACCGGACATCGCCGGCTATCAACTCGACGCGCCGGCCCGAACGATCTGGCCTCTCACCGATAGTCTGCCCGCCGACGCGCGGGCTCCGGTCCCGGACGAACTGAACTGGAATCGGCCGCGAACGATCGGCGCGGCGGTCCTCGACACGCTCTATGGCGACCTCGGTGTGTTGCGCGAAGACGATGGCGGCTTGCTCCAGCGTGCGACGCTGAGCCATCGCGATCGACCGGGTCGACTCGAAGTCTGGACGACGGCCACGTTCCGCGAATCGGTCCTGTTCACGCCGCCCCATCGCGAGGCCGTGTGCATCGAACCCTACACGTGTTCGACGGACGCCGTCAATCTTCAGGCCTGCGGTGTTGACGCCGGCTGGCTGGAGTTGGCCCCCGGCGGCGAGTGGACGGGGTTGGTGGAGTTTCGCTGGAACGCGGGGGGATAGTAATTAATTGATCGAGCACGCGCGATGCGAATTCGAGGCGCACAACCCATTTGGGCATTGGAATTCATTGAGACCACCGCTGACTGCTGTGCAAGACAAGGCGGTTTGTAGTTGTGCTGCGATCGCCAATCTCATGGAACGAAATGGAGAATTGTCGTGAGCAGTGTTGACCTCGCCGCTCTGAAGCGACTTGTCGGCAGTTTGTCGAGAATCGAACATTTTGGCGTGGCCGAGGAAGCGGCGATTGTCGAAGCGGAACGGGACCTCGGATTTGACATTCCAGTCGTTTTGAAGCGGGTGTATCGAGAGATTGGCAACGGCGGATTCGGCCCCGGGAACGGGGGCACGATCGTTGGAGTTCGCGGCGGATATGAGTCGAATTTTTGTGATCTCGTTTCGACGTACCGCGAATTTGTCGAGGCGAGTCAGACAATCGGTTGGACCTGGCGCGTCGGTATGTTACCGTTCTGTGAATGGGGCTGCAATATTTTCACGTGTGTGGATTGCATCGATCCGGGCTCGCGGATTTGGGTTAGTCGAGAGCTACAAATAGAGCCGCAAGGATATTCGATCGATGAATTCTTCAACTATTGGATGGAAGGTCGCGCGCTTCTGAAGTAGTTGAGCCACTGTTGAGATGGCTTCACCCAAGCGAGTGGAGCGTCGTCCGTCGCCCGATTTCATTCGTGTGTGTTTCACGCCAAGTCGATTGGCACGGTCAGTTGCCCGAAGATTGTCCGCGTGAAGGGCTACTCTGGGAAGCGCCTACGGCGTCGTGCCCGGCCCGCCGGGGTGCATTGGCCCGAGGAGGCGGTCGTATTCGTCGCGGAGTACGCGGTAGCATTCGCACGACGCGCTCTCCAGGCCGGCGCTATTCAGGATTCGGACCCGCTTGCGGCCCGTCTTGATGAGGCCGCGCGCCTGCAGTTTGGCGGATGTCTCGCTGACGCCGGCACGGCGAACGCCCAGCATCTCGGCCAGGAACTCGTGAGTCGTAGCCAGGTCGTCCGAACGCAGCCGATCGCGACACTCCATCAGCCACCGGGCCAGTCGATTTTCGATTTGATGGAGCCGGTTGCAGGCGACGTTCTGGGACAGGTGGGCCATGTACGCCTGGGTGTAGCGGAGCAACACGTCGCGAACCGGCTTCAAGTTGTCGAACGCTTCCAGCAAGTGCTTGCTCGGCATGACGATGGCCGAGCCGGCGATCTGGGCCACGTACTCGGTGTGGTTCGATTCTCGCCCGCCCATGAAGGCGTTAATCCCAACCATCTCGCGACTCCCGACCGCGCCGGCTTCGGCCGTGCGACCTTCGGAGGTGGTAATCGTGATCGAGATCATGCAGTCGAGCGGGAAGTACACCTCCGTGATCATTTGATCGGCGCGACGGAGTACCTGGCCATGCTCCAGGTTGACGGTCCGCATGTATGGGCGCCAGGCCGCCACCGTGTCGCGCGGGAGGGCGGCGAGCAAACGGTTTTCGAGAAACATCCTTCGCACTCCGCTTGTGCGGCCACGCTTTGATCGACGAGACTTGCCTATTTGTAGTCGAAGGTACGTTATCGTACCAAATTCGGCGTGCGGCCGGGGTACAATTCCGTCCTTCACCTTCGTCATTGGTCGGTACCCAAGCCGGCCCCTGCCAACGGTGGTTTGGCCCGTTTCGGGCCCACCGAGGTAATGCAATGAAGGCCGCACCTGTCGTTTCGGAAAATCGTTTGTTGGCCGGACTTCCGCCGACCGAGTATCGCCGACTCCGCTCGCAATTCGAGGTCGTCCCGATGCCATTTCGTCAACTTCTTTATCCGCCGGGTGGGCCGGTCGACTACGTCTACTTTCCGGATCGGGGAGTGGTCTCCGTCGTCGCGGTTCTCGCGAATCGGCGCACGATCGAGGTTGGGATTTGCGGCCGCGAAGGGGTCGTCGGCTCGAACGCCGTCTGGGGTGATCCGACCTCGCCGTTCCGGGTCCAGGTGCAAGTCGCCGGGACTGGTGTACGAATTGGCATCGAGGCGTTTCGGAAGGCCGTCCGTCCGGGCAGTGAACTGCATCGGCTCGTGGCCCGCTATCAAGCGGCCTATCTCACGTTCACCTCCCAGTCGGTCGCGTGCAATGGCCTGCACTCGATTCACCAACGCTGCTGCCGTTGGTTGCTCATGGTCCAGGACCGGATGCGGTCCGACGGGTTCGATCTGACCCACGAATTCCTGGGCACGATGCTCGGAGTCCGCCGGGCGAGCGTGACCGAAGTCCTCAACCCGCTTCAAGCCGATGGCCTTATTGGCTACGGCCGTGGCCAGATGACGATCGTCGATCGGCCGCGGTTGGAACGGGCTTCGTGCGAATGCTACGGGTTCGTGCGCGGACAATTCGATCGGCTGCTCCCGTGCATTGTGAAAGACCCAAGTTTGGGGAAAAACAACCCCGAATCGCGCGCCACGGTACGAAAGCGGACGGACATTTAAGGAGAGTACAGCGTAAATTTACTCTTCGCGCACTCGCTCCGGACGTACCGCAATGACGGCCGCACATCGACCTTCGGTGCTGCAACAGATTGCTTATCCAAGAGAGTCCACGTGCCTTCACGGCGTGCCATTTCACGGACTGATGGGTTGGGGCTTCGGGGACCCGGAGATTCTCGTCGCACGGGCCGAAGTCGTGATGGCCGTCGACGTGATGACCCAGGTCGAAGTTTTGGTGTACGGGCAAGTGAATCTCTTCCATTGCGAGTTCGGCGGCACGAGCGTCACTCTCCGCGTGCTGGCCGTCGAACTCGACCTGGACTCCGACGAGATCGAGACGTTGGCCACGTTGGTGGAAATCGTCAAGGGCGACCACGACTTGCCGTGGGAACTCGATGAGCCAAGGGCGAGCGAAGACCTCACCCCCTAGCCCCGAATCGCGGTGAGAACCGGAGTTTCTATTGGATAGGCGAGCCGGGGGGCGTTAGCCCCTCGGGTGACGCCGCA
>JANLUE010000323.1:0-3723 GCA_031363325.1 Gemmataceae bacterium | reverse complement strand
GCGGGGCACGCCGGCCACGCCTTTGCTCGTGAGCATTAGGGTCAACATCATGATGACTTGCTGATCGAACGTCATTGAGACGCCGGCCGCCTGCGCCGCGAAGATCGACGCGACGGCGAGGTAAAGCGTCGTGCCGTCGAGGTTGAACGAGTATCCGGTCGGCATCACGAACGCGACGATCCGCTTCGGCACGCCGATCGACTCCATGGCGAGCATGGCCTTCGGCAACGCGGCCTCCGAGGAAGTCGTCGAGAAGGCGATCAGGGCCGGCTCCTTCACCGCCCGGCCGAATTTCTTGAGCGGCACTCGCGCGATTAATGCCGTCGGCAGCAAGACGACAATCATGAAGACGACCAACGCGAGATAGAGCGTGCCGATCAGAAGCGCCAGGTTTTTCAGGATGCCAAGCCCACTGTGGCCAACCGTGACGGCGATCGCCGCCCCGATTCCGATCGGGGCGAACTTCATCACGATGCCCGTGAACTTGAACATCACCTGGGCGAGCGAATCGAGCCCGCCGAGCATCACGTCGCGCGGCTTACCCGAAACTTGCGTGAGCGCGACGGCAAACAGGATCGACCAGAACACGATCTGAAGCACGTCGTTCCGGGCGGCCGCGTCGAACACGCTGGCCGGCACGACGTGTTCGATAATCTGCGCGAACGATTGCTGCTTGCCCTGGAACCCGGCCGCGTTTTCGGCCGACACGTTGAGTTCGACACCGACCCCCGGTCGAATTAAATTGACGAACGCGAGGCCAATGAACAGTGCCAGCGTGGTCACGATCTCGAAGTAAATCAGCGACTTGAGAGCCAGTCGGCCGACGCGCTTCATGTCGTCGCCGTGCCCCGCGATTCCCACAACCAAGGTTGCGAAGATCAACGGCGCGATCAGCGACTTGATCATGTTCAGGAAGATCGTCGAAAGCGGCTTGAAGTATTGCGACTCTTTCGGAAACCAGTACCCGATCGCAATGCCAACCGCCATGGCGATCAGAATCCATTGCGTCAGCGAGATACGGCGGAGAAAGGTGAGCATGTTGGGTCCGCGGCTTGCGAGTATCCGCCTACCTTATGAACGAACCAAGTGCCCCGGAGTCCGCATGAAGATCGCCGACTTGCGTTTGACCGGGCCGATAATCTGAATTCGCGCGTCACGCCGACCGACGCGGCGCATGACTGTGCAGGCTCAGGCCACGACCGGCCATCTCAATGCACAAATTGAAAGTGTTTCGAGTTCAGCAGCGACCAGAGCAAATCCTGGTAGAAGCCCTTCGGGTCGGGGGCTTTCGCGAGCAGTTCGTGGCAGGCGGCGAGTTCGGTTGGGGTGGGTCGACGAGTCACCGTTGCCAGGTACAGGTCGGTCACGATCCCGTCGGGGGACTTCTTGGCGGTGAGCAAAGTTGAAACTCGGCCGGTCGCGCTGGCGACTTTGCCCTCGATCAATTCGCCGTTCAATGTGTGTAATGCCTGGGCCAGGTTCGGCTCGGAGACGCGTTCGCATTCGCAGACCGCTTCACGCCGCGGCTTGCCGAACGTGCTCAGGAAATAGTTGTTGTACTTCGCGTCCGGCAACTCGATCGCCCGCGTGCCGAGCGGCACTTTCTCGAACTTCGTCTGCGCGCCGGCCGCCTGGTCGATCGCGTCGAGCATCGCCTCGGCCGTCAGGCGCTTCACGGAATAATGGCTGAAGAACTTCGTGTCGGCCGCGTTCGCCTTCGTGGGCCGTGAATCGAGTTGATAGAGCCGCGAATTCAGGATCGTTCGCAACAGTTGCTTCTGGTCGAAGCCGCTGCGAATGAATTCCTGGGCGAGCGCGTCCAGCAATTCCGAATTGGACGCGGGGTTCGTTTGTCGCAAATCGTCGATCGGTTCGACGAGCCCCCGACCCATCAGATAAGCGAACAGGCGGTTCGATATGTTGCGGGCGAAATACGCGTTGTCTTTGGCGGTCAGCCAGTCGGCGAGCGCCTTGCGACGATCGGCCTTGGCGTCGGCGGGCGGGCCGTGGAGCGGCGTGGCCGGCAGGATCTTGCCCGTCTTCGGATGGCCGACCTCGCCATCGGCCCGGGCCAGGATCACGGTCTCGCTGCCGAACAGGCCGAACTCCTGGCTCGTCTTACTGCCAACGCGGGCGAAGAACGCGGCGAAGCCGTAATAGTCGGTCTGTGTGATCGGTTCGTATGGGTGGTTATGGCACTTGGCACATTGCAGCCGCGTGCCCATGAACAGTTGGCCGGTCGCCTCGGTCAGATCCTGGGGGTTGTTCGCGATTCGGAAATAGTTAGCCGGCCCGTTCGAGAACGTCGAGCCCTTGGCCGTCACCAGTTCGCGAACGACCTTGTCCCACGACTTGTTCGTGCGGAACGATTCCTTGAGCCAGTTGTGCAAGGCCCACATGCCCTGTTCGCCGATCGCGGCGCTATTCGATCGAATCAGGTCCGACCACTTGAGCGCCCAGTAGGCCGCGTAGTCGTTGTCGTGTAGGTTCTGTGCGGGGTCGGCGGTCAGGCCCAGAAGACGATCGACCAGCTTCGTTCGCTTGGCGGGGTCGGTCGAATCGAGGAACGCCTTCGCCTGTTCGACCGATGGCAAGGTTCCGGTCGCGTCGAGGAAGGCGCGACGCAGATAGGTCGCGTCGTCGCACAGGCCCGAGGGTGGGATGCCAATCTCGCGGAACTTGGCGGCGGCGAGTTTGTCGATGAAGTTGTGGTCCGTCCAGCCGGGCAGTTCGATCGATTGCGAATAGGGAACCGTGAACGAAGCGATCGCGGCCTGGCCCTCGAAGCGAACGAGCGCGGCCCCTTGACCCCGGCCAATCGTCCGAACGCGGCCGTTCGGCGTGGCGGAAATGACCCCCTCGTCGAGGGAGTCGAACTTGGCCCAGTGGGTGACATCGGCCACCCGGCCATCGGCATAAGTTGCGATCGCCCGGAGTTGCTGAACGAGCCCGATTGGGCCGACCCGGCGCGACGGTTCGACCTTGAGGCCGGTGACGGCCACCGGATTCACGTTAGGGCGCGGCGCGCCGTTCTGAAGCCATTGCGCTAGGATTTGGTAGTCTTTCGCATGAGTTTGGAGGCGTACACCACCCTCATGTGACACCGAACCGGTAGGTTTTTGGAGGAAGAGGCTGCGGGCGGGATCGTTGAAGGCGACCCGTCGACCGAAGCTATCGCGGACGATGGCGGCCCAGTCGTCGTTAGGGGCGAAGCCGAATACGGACAGCTTGAAACCGCCCTTGCCGTACTGGCTGGCGTGACAGGCACCGGCGTTGCAACCCGCCTTCGAGAGGATCGGCATCACGTGTTCGGCGAACCCGACCGTGGGCCGTGCGCTGATTCCCGTAACGGTGACCGGAATCGACTTGGTCGCACCCTCGAACGTCACATTGATCTGAGCCTGCCCATTGCCGACGGCCAGTAGCTGACCCGCAGTCGTAACGCTGAGAACGCCCGGGTTCGACGACTGAAATTGCGCGACGGAGGTCAAGTCATCGGCCCGATCGGAGGCAGGCAAACGAGTGACGAACAACTGGGCGCGTGCGAAATCTCCCTGAAGGGTAACGGTGGCCGGCGCGACCTGGAAATCGGCGTGGGCCGGCAGGTTGAGCGCGAGCAACGTGGCGAGGCCGAGGCGGGAGTACAAGTCAGTGGCCTCCTGAAAGTCGGGTGGGGAACCCGGGAGGTGCTTGGATCGAGTCAGACGACTGCCGGCGGGTGCG
>JANLUE010000312.1:0-9795 GCA_031363325.1 Gemmataceae bacterium | reverse complement strand
CGTTCCCCGCCGACCCATCGAGCGAATCGTCGCCGAACCCGCCGTTGAGATTGTCGTCCCCGCGCCCGCCATCGAGTTGATCGTTGCCGGTCTGACCGAGCAAGCGATCGTTCCCTTCCGCTCCGAAGAGGGAATCGTCGTCGGCCGCGCCGAGCAAGAGGTCCGCGCCACTTTCGCCATCGAGTCGATCGGCGCCGTTGCCGCCCTGGAGATTATCGTTGCCGCCGCCGCCAAAGAGCGAATCGTTCCCCTCGCCACCTTGCAATAGATCGGGGAAGCCGGCCCCGCGCAGTGAATCGTTGCCGAACCCGCCGCGAAGCGTATCGCCACGCGTCGATGGCGTCAGGGCGTCGGGCCCGTCGACTTCGAGGGCATCGATGTAGCCGCCCGACGTCCCTTCGACGAAATAACGCACGTCGCTGAACGCACCGGGGTTGCCGCGAAAGCCGAGGGGGTCCGGGGAAACGTATTGCAATCCGTTGATGTAAAAGTTGTAGGACCGGTCAGTCAGATTCAGTTGCGCGTCGATTCGGAACCATTCCTGAACGGGCACGGTGACGCCCGTGTCTTCCCAGGTGCCGCCATCGAGGACCTGGAACGTGTTGCCGGCCCCGGCCGTCCACTGGGCGGCAGTCGAAGTCGCGACATCGCCGTTCGTGCCGTCCATCAGATATTGCGCGATCCCGCCGCCAGCCGGGATGTAAATCATCTGCGAAACGGTCACCACTCCTGCTGAAACCGGGTTGGCGATGCGCCGCTCGACCGTCGTGGTTCCGCCGAGAATGTGTAAGGCCCCGTCGCCTTCGAACGCGATGTCCGATTGCACGACCGCGTTGCTCTGTTGGCCGCCGGGATGTTGCCAACCCTCTCCCCAACCGGCCTCTCCCTGACCGTGGCCAAACAGAATCCCGCCGATCTGGTACGGCGAGTTGGCCGTCGGATTCGCATTCAGGCCGACCGCGTCGTTGAACCCGGCCGTGACCGGGTCGCTGCTGTTCAGGACATCGTCCCCGAATCCGCCGTCGAGCAGGTCGAGATCGCCGCCGCCGCGAAGCGTGTCGTTCCCAAGTCCGCCGAACAACGCGTCCCGGCCGGGCCCGCCGAGAATGTCGTCACCGAACGCGCTGCCGATGACGCGATCCGCCCCGGCTCCGCCATCGACAAGCACTGTCGTGAGCGCCGGAAAGCGGGCCGGGGTTACGGCCCCGAGGCTGATGCGATTTGCACCCGGCCCGCCGCGAACTTGCAACACCTTCACGTCGGCGGCCGAGGCCGTGACACGCCGGCCATTCACGGTGACGGCCTGAGTTCCGGCGGGGCCGACGGTCGAAACCGCTATCGCGTCGGCCGCGTCGCTCCGCACAGTGAGCCGACCCGCGACGACATCGAACGACGTGGTCACGGCCGGAACGGCGCGATCTTCGAGCGATTGAATTCGGAGAGCAAGTGGGGCGCGCATGGTGTGTCCAGGTGCGGGAGGGAGGAGGTGAGATTCTAGCCGATTGGCGGGCGGTGAATGGAAAAAGATCGATCGGGTCGGTGGTGTCGATCGTCGCGGTGCCAGACGAGAACTTCAGCCCGAACGGAACGATGGGCTCGGTCGCCGAGGTGGCGATTTCGCCGTTGCGCCCCTCGAAGACCGCACCCGGAGCCAGCTTGACCTCTGTGCCAAGGAATGGCGAGGCCGCGACGAAGGTGCCATCGCGCTCGAACGACGTGACGCGCACGCCAATCGTCGGCGCGTGGGATCTGGGTGCGACGGGGCTTTGGAAGCGAATGAGGCGGTCGAGGTCGGGCTCGCCGGCGACGGCGAAGGTCCAACCTGAGACACCGCGCTTCTCGTCGAAGTCGTCCGGGTCGGTCGCGAGCCGGCACTGGAACCATCCTTCGAAGTTAATGGCGATCATCGGCAGCTCCTCAAAAGTGTGGTTTCAGGGAACGAAAACGAAGCTGGGCCCGTAGTTGAGACCGCTGCCGTCGGGCAACGGCTTCTGAATGATTACGCGTGCTTTCGCGGTCAAATCTTGCATGGTTTCGATGGCGGCATCGACGTGGGAGTCCAGCCCCGTCGACCAAGCCTGATGGAGTTGATCGAGCATCGTCTTGAAGGTCGTGTCGAATTCGAGCGATTCGGCGTAGCCACCGGCCGGCACGGGGGCCATCGGATAGCACTCGGGGAAGGCGATGGGATCGCCCGAGTACTTCCAGCCGGTGTCGGTGAGGACGGCTTTTTTGCCGTGATAGATTTCGCCGAAGCGGTAATAGTGGGCCAATTTGCTGCCCGACTTGGGGTTGGTCGGCGTGCCTTCGCCTTCCTCGCGAATCAGCTTGATCGCAGCCAAGGCCTCGGCCTTATTGGTGACCGCCGTCACCAAAGTTGTAATTTGCTTGCCGCCTGTGAAATCGGCATCGGTCAGGCTGTTGATGGCTGCCTCGATGGCTCCATAAAACGCGCCAATTGTGGCGTAGGTTTCGCCGAGGTGGAACGCGGTCACGACGGGAGCGAAGTCCGGCTTCTCGATCTCCATGAAGACGGATTCGATGGCGGCCTTGGACAATCCCTGGAGTCGGATCACCAGCCCCGGGTGCACTCCGCCGGGCATTGGCCCCGGATACTCCGGAACCACGGCCTTCGTGTTGATCACCGGCGCGCCACCGAGTGCGTTCAGCATGTTCGCGGCCAGTCCCAGGTGCTTCATCTCGTCGATCGCGATGGCCTTGAGCGTGTTGGCGACCGGGCCAACGCCACTCTTGACCGACCACCACGCGCAGAGATACGGGGGAATGGTCGACAACTCGAGTTGGATCGCGTTCTGGAGCGCTTCCTTGAGCCAGGCCTTGTCGTGATCGACCGCCGCGACTTTCATCAACGCCTGGACATCGCGAACGTGACTGGCCGATGTTGGTGCTGCTCCGACCAACACTGCGTGCGGAAGTCGCGCTCGCGGCAGGCCGCGCAATTCTTCCGAGAGGCGAACCGATTCCGCGAGGGCAGCCTGTTGCTTGGGCGTGAAGGAGGCCGCGACGGCTCGACGGAGCGCGGGCGTCGGTTGGGCCATGGTCGTGAGCGCGTGTAGATCGAAGCCCCGGATCGCTCGTTCGGCGAGAATCAATTTGAACTCATCGATGACGGCGTCGACGTGCCAGTGCACGCCGAAGTAGAACACCGGATCGGCAATGGCCGTCGCCGTGGAACCCATCGCGCCGCCGATCGATCCGTGCCACGAATTGTGGGGGAAGACCAGGCAGCAGCCGAGCTGATTGGCGTTGACGAAATCGGCCAGCTTCCTCGCCCCGGTGATCGGCTCGCCTTCTTCTCCGTCGGGGACGCCATCGCGCGTGGCCCATTTTGGCAGTTGGAACCTCGGATCATTGGTCCGTCGTGTCAACATGGCTTCGACCGTCGTGCCTTGTTGACGCGCCGCGTCCGCGAGGGCCTGAGCAATCGAGTCGGGAAACACGGACGGGTCCGGGAGGTATTCGAGGTCGGCCGGGATCGGCGTGAGCGGGTCCCAATTCGCCGGCAGCGGAAAGCTCTGTGCGGTGAACCAGGACGCGACACTCGCGTGCATCATGTGTTGTTTCGGTTCGTCGTCGCGGGCCTTGACCATCTCGTGGTGCATTTGCAGGAAGTTCGAGCCGAAGACGAGATCGCGACCCCAATTGGAGTCGGGTGCGGCGGGTGGGCGCGGGTCGCGGTTGGTGCGGTGCCAGTTCATGTGGAACACGTACATGTCGTGCCCGCCATGATGGCCGCCCGCCATGGCGGCGTGATAATCGGCGACCCGTCGTTGAACGTGATTGGCCATGTTGCCTCTCCGCGAAAAGTTCGCCTAGGGGACCAAGCGTCGCCATGTCCACGAACCGGACATGGGTTTTTGGTCGCGCAGTAATTGCGCTGTTGTTGTGCCGGTCAGCCCACGCCAGACTGACTGGTAGGGCTGCCCAGCCAACGCGAGCCGCCGCCCCAAATCAATCGAACGAGTAGTGCCGCGCCGGCACTGACGGCCAGGAGCCAACCGATAGCGAGCGACGCTATCGACTTGGCCGGGCCGGCAAAAGCGATGGACGCGACCACGAAGGCCAGAACGAAGAGCAGGTGCGCGAGCCAGCGCAATGGGGTGACCCATTTCGCCCGAAGTCCGACGAAACTCACGAGCACATCCATGCCCCAGACGGCGAGCAGGACGTAGTTGGTCCAGGCGACGGCCGTTCCTTGGCGTCGTTCGATCTGGGCGAAGTCCCAATCGAACCACGCGCCGACGGCCAGCCACGAATGGGTCGCGTAGGCCACGAACCCCGCCGCCCAGAACCAGCGCCAAGCCTGAAACACCCCCGGCGGGGCCATGCGAAGGTCATACAGGAGGAACAGAATGACGGCCGGTTCGGCCAAGACAGCGGTCACAAGGATGCTGGCGACTACTCTCCCGAGCACGAGATTGGCGGACGCTTCGGCGTACACATTGCCGGCGGCCATCAGGAGCGCGAACGTCGGAAAGACGACGGCGAATGCCCGCCAGTTTGTATCGAACACGTGCGGCCCCCTCGCTGGAACTCAGAGTGTCTTCAAGTATTCGAGCAGCGCTTTCAGGTCGTCGGTTTGCTTGGGCGTCGGCCGAACCGCCGGGTCGAAGGCCCAGTTCGGATAGGCGTGGCCCCGATTGCTGTTGCCGCGTTCGCCGGTGTCGAACAGGAAGTAGTAGTTGCGATCGATCGGCTTCGGTTCGACGTGGTTCAAGTCCACCGGTATCGCCGGAGACCAGAGGCCGACGCGATCGGGATCGTAGCGATTGCGGCCGCGATAGAAGCGGTCGCGACGGGTCTCGAGGCCGATCAACTCGGCGAGGGTGAGCACGCTGGCGTTATGGAGGTAGGGAGCACGCAGGAACGCGCCGCCGATTGGGCCGGCGTAGTAGCCATCGAGCGAGCGCAGATCGGCGGCCGTGAAGGTCGCGAGCGGATGGTCCTTGCGAAAATTCTTGCCGAACTCGTCGGCGACGACGGTCGCCACTTCCGATGCGTGCCGGAACCGCACTCGTTCGGCATCGGTGCCGATTTCGGAGATCGGAATCACCGTCCCGAATCGCGTGGAGTCGCCAGCCTTGGGTGGGTTCCAGCCACCCGACCCATTGGGCCAGCCGTGACAATGCGCGCAGTGCGCGTCGTAAACGGACTTCCCCGTGGCGGCCCGCGCCCGTTGGTCATCCGTGAGCGTGCGCGTCGGGAACACGGTGTCCCAGGTCGGCGGGGCCAAGTGCAGCGTGTGCTCGGCGGCCAATCGAATATTGGCGGCCAGATCCGGCTCGGCCAGGTTGTTGACGTTCGCGCCCGCCGTGGAAGCGGCCAGAGTGCTGCGCGCGACCGGGTCGCGGACGCTGCCGTCGAACTGGGCCCATTCACCGTGAAACTCGCGCGCCTGGTGAAAGACACTTGGCACCTTGGAGAACCCTCGGTCCGCCTCGGCGGCCACCGCCGAACTGCCCGGCCGGTCGAGGTGGACGCGAACCAGGCTGCGGAACGGCTGCGTCCGGTTCGGGCCGGCAGGGAGAAAGCGCGGATCGAACAGTTGGGAAGCCAGGTAGGGGTCGTCGACGACGCGCTGGTATTCGAGCGTTTCCGCGCGGGCCGCGCGAAGCCACGCCCAAGTGATGACGCGTTCGGTTGTCGTCAAAGGCTTGCCGGCTTGCGCGCGCGCGGCCGCGATGGCCTCGACGGTCAGGACAAACGCGTCGCCATTCCTTTTGACGAGCAGGCGGCGAATTGCCTCGGAAAAGGCGAGCAGATTCATGGTCGAATTGCCGGCACCGTAGACGACGAAGCCCGGCGTGTCCTCGCCGAGTCGAACTTCGGTCGAATGACAAGCGGCACACGACAAGCCAACGAACGGCACTGGCGAGGGAGCGCCGGAGCCGGGCCGGTGATAGGACAACACGAAGCCGACCGGCAGGTCACTGCTGCCTGTCGGGGGTGGGGCGATGGACTTGCGAATGAAGCCATACTGGTCGATCCAGTCGCCGGTACCCGGTTCCTTGCGGCCGTGCGCCGACAAGTATTGATCGATGGGATGGAACTCGTCGGGGAACAAAACCGGCAGAACCTCGAACGCCGCGAGCGGGGCCAACTCGGTACCAATCGACGCGGTGACGAAGGCCTCTTCGGACGTCCCGGCCGGTTGGTTGGCGCGGCCCCATTCGCGCTCGGCGACGCCGAGGCCGACCGTGGCGATCAGCACCAGTGCGCCGATCGACACGGCGACAAGGCGCGCGAAGCGGGCGGCGGGATGACACGGACTATTTGTGCGCATCGGTCGGTGCTCCGTGCGGCTGCGGGTCGACGGCGACGGGGCGACGAACGAATTCGATGCGGCCATTCTCCAGCGCCTCGCGTGTGGTCCCCGCCAGGTAGGCGATCAAGTAAAGCCATTTCTCGCGATCGTTGGCCTGGGGGTCCGGAGCGTCGGGGTTGGGCCGCTTGACGCCGGTGTTCGACAGGACCCAGATGGTGCTGATTCGACTGTTGGGGTCGGTCAACACCTTTCGGATCTGCTTGAAAATCTCCGCGCGGCGCTCGTCGTCGGCCCGCTCTTTTGGTGACAGCGAGGCTTTCACGACCGCCTTGATGTCGTCCAACTCGACCTTCAACAAATGATCGCCTCCACCCCTTGGCTCCGCCCAGAGTCGACCCGAGGCGAGTCGACGCCGCAGATCTTCGCTCACGGTCCGACCCGCCGCCGCCAATTCGATCCGCTTTTTGGTTGGCGTGCTGTAGTGGTCGCCGAGCTTCGGGAACACCTCGGTGGCGGCCGTCAGCAATTCGATCGGCGGGTCGATGGTCACATCGAGGTCGTCGATGATCACGCAACGCAAGGCCGACTTGCTGTTGTCGTTCAGCAAGCCCTCGGGGTGGTCGAGCGCCTGGACCGCGGTCGTGTAGATCACCTTGCGGAGTTCGGCTTCGGACGGGGAACGCTCGTCGAACCGCAAGCGAAAGGCGAACTCGCAGCCGATCGAGACCGCCAGTTTCGAGCGGTCTTCCGGGAAGCCGCCCGTCAATACGAAATGGCCGCGCACCGCATGCGCCGTCGGTTCCCCGCTGCGCGCCCCTTCATCGTCGCCAGCCGCCAGTGCTTGAATGTCGGCCAGCATGTGATTCTGAAGGTCTCTCCGTTCGTCGCGGAACGGGTGGCCGCCCGGTCGGCTCGAATTGTTCCATTCGTTGCTGAGTTTGACCAGCCGGACGTAGTTCAGCGGCAAGCCGGATCGATCGAACACTTTCTTTTGATTCTGCCAGACCGTGCCGAGCCAGAAATAACCGATGCCAAGGCACACACCGAAACCAATCAGCGCGCCCGGCAAACGGTAGCGCTGTTGATCGAAGTACCGACTGGCGATGAGGAGCGCCAGGAACATGCCGGCGTACCAGAACGTCAAATCGGTCACGCTGTCGAGAAGGGGATTGCGGTAGCGTTGGGCGACCGGTCCGCCGCTGAACTGAATCGCGTCCGAGGTGATGTCGACGATTTCCTTGAGCACCAACAACAGAAACGGTAGGGTCATCAACAAATCGGTCGAGGCGTCGAACAGTTGCCGCGTAAACCAGCCACGCTCGGCGACTTTGGCTTCGGCGGCCGCCAGTTCCTCACGCGCTTGCGCGGGTGCGGCCGGACTTGTCGCCTCGGCCGATTCGGCTTTCTCCTCCGCCGCGACGCGCAGTCGCAGGGCGGCCAACTTCTCCGCTTCGGACTTGGCCCGTTGCTTCATGTTGAAGACGAACAGGGCCCAACAGGTGACCAGACAGAACGCCATCATGGCGTGGGCCATCTGGTTGGCGAGCCAGGTGTACTCGGCGGTGTAATGTTCGAGCTCGTCCGAGCCGAAGCTGTTCCGCCAAAATGTGCGTAGCAGATCGCCCATGGGCTGCTCCTTCGCTCGCGGCTCGTGAACCGGGTGCGGACAGGTGCGCCCCGGTGTCGAGTCGACTTCGCGAACCTCTATTCGTCGGCCGGGCACGGTGCGGCGTCGGCCTCGGGGATGCCGGCCTGGCGCAGCTTGGCGATTTCCCAACCCGCCCGGTCATCGCGCAGGATGGCACGATACACGCGCAGGTTCTCCGCGCCCGTGAAGTCGTACCAGTGATTGAGAACCCCGGAGCGATGTGTGCCCGCCACCGTGAAGCCCTTCGGACGCAGCCATTCGTTCAGCGGATGCTTGCCATCGATTGCGGCATCGAGTTGCAGATCGAGCCACCGGGCCTCGGCGCGGGCCGGGCCGATTCCGCACTGGCCGATTACCTGCTTCAGCTTGGGGTCGACGGGATGGAGGCGCTGCGCCAACAGGCTCAGGACGCGGTCGCGCCGCGCCATGAAGTTGAAAAACTCGGGGCCGCCATCCGGAAGAACTTTGCGGACCGCGGCGAGCATCTCGCGGGCGGGCCGGACGTATTCGGCCCCGCCGACGAAGACGATTCGGCCGATTTGCTTCAAGAGCTTCTTCAGCTCATCGTTTTCGAGGGCCTTGGTCGCCATTTGGTGGATCGCCTGGATGACCACCCGCGACCCGAGGCTGTGGCAGAACAGATCGATGGGTCGATTTTCGAACCCGTTCGTTTGGGCGACGGCCCGGAGCGCGTTCACCAACACCCAGGCGGCGGCGGGCGCGCGGGCGTACGGTTCGCTGTAGATGCCGGGAAGTTTGCGAGCGACTTTGACGAGCGGTTCGTCGATGTCGGTCAGGATGTCATCGAGTCGGGTCAGGAGCTTGCGGGCCGCGTCCGGATCAAGGGGCTTGCGAAATTCACGGAGGGCCTTGGCGGCCGCCGGGATCGCCGGGGCGAGTTGGGGCAGATCGTGGATCAATTCCAGTTGGTCGCGCGCGGAGAGTTGGCTCCGCATGGCGGCCAATGTCTCGACGGCCGGCTTGGTGAACAAATCGGGCGTGCTATTCCAGCCGAACCCGACCACGAGCCCGGTCTTGCCCCGGTCCGCCGCCTCGAAGCCCAGCCCGCGCGGCCAACTCGTCGTGTGCCGCCAGTGGGGTTGGTCCTTCTCGGCGAAGTGAAACGCGAAGTCGTGGGGATTGTTGGTGCGTTGCGGGGCAAGAGGGTCGATGTCCTCACGCGGATCGCCCAGGAAGCCGTGTACGAGGAAGACGATCGGCCCGTCCTGGAACTCCGGCACACGGTCGCGTAGTTCGCGGGCGATGTGCCTGCGGAACTCGGAGTCGGTTTGAGCGAGAGTGCCATCGCTCAGTCGAAACGACCCAAGTCGGCCGGTCTTTTGAGCCGCGTCATAGGCCGTCAGGACGAGGTTGCCGCCTTCGGTCGGTGCGTAGGCCTCGACTCCAAGAACGGACAGTCGAAGCAAGGGCGTGGTCGTTGACGGTGCCGCGCGGACCGGAGAACCGACCGCCCCAAGGCCGGCGGCGGCTGCCAGATGGAGTGCCTCGCGTCGGTTGAGCGCGCTCATGATTTGCTCCAGGTGTCGAGTTCGTTGGTGGGCGAACTTGGCGAACTGGGCGAACCGGGTTCTGGGTTCACGGATCGATGTCGAATTCGATGCGGGTCACGGGGTGAATCTCCCAGGCGGTGGCCGGACGCATCCCGGCCGGCCCGACCACTCCGGCCAAATGATCGACATCAAAGAACAACGATCCGTCGATGCGAACCGGCAGAGGCGGGTCGAACTTCTTGTAGGAGCCGCCAAAGCGGATTTCGCGCGACTCGAAGAAGGACTTGAACTGATCGCGAGCTTCTTTGAGCTTCGGTCGATCCGCGCCGCCTGTGGGCAAGCCGGACACC
>JANLUE010000303.1:0-1920 GCA_031363325.1 Gemmataceae bacterium | reverse complement strand
TTGACGACTTCGTTCGTTCGCTTGGCGATGACATCGCACCGGGCGGTCGCGCCGGGACACCAGTGCTTGTCCCAGATATCGCAGAGCACGACGGCGCACGTCGCCGGATCGAACTTGCCGGCAACGGCAGTCTCGATCCATTCCTCGGAGCCCTTGTACGGTTGCACGCGGGAACGAAGCGGTAAGTCGAACGGCCCGGCCGAGGCGGTCGCCGTCGCCAAGAGCAGAACGGCCAGGGAAGATTTCATGGCGGCACCCATATTAGGCGACAGGTGTGTTCTAGCTAAACCCGTTCGCTCTTCGACTGGCGAGCCATCAGCCCGGCGAATCCGTCGGCTGGACTGACATCCGCGTACAAGACGCGGAACACACCGGCTGTGATTGGCATCTCGAGTCCCATCGCCAAGGTTCGTTCGTGAACGCTCTTCGCGGTCGTAACACCTTCGACCACGGCCGGCGAGCTGGCCAGGATGTCCCCGAGCTTCTCGCCTCGACCCAGTCGCTCGCCGACGCGGCGATTTCGGCCATGGGGGCTGAAGCAAGTTGTAATTAGATCGCCGACGCCAGCGAGGCCTTGAAACGTGTCCGGTTCGGCACCGAGGGCCATGCCGAACCGCGTCATTTCCACAAGCCCCCGAGTCAACAGCGCCGCCTTCGCATTGTCCCCAAACCCCAGCCCATCACACGCGCCGGCCGCGATGCCCAGTACGTTCTTCAACGCACCGGCCAGTTCGACGCCGACCAGGTCGGGGTTCGTGTAAACGCGGAAGCGATCCGAGTTGAAACGACCTTGGACCTCGGCCGTCAGTGCCCCGTCCGGGCCAGCGACGACAACCGAAGTCGGCAGCCCGCGACAAACTTCCTCGGCGTGCGATGGGCCACTCAGTGCGACGACGCGCTCGGTCCCGAGCGTATCGGCGATGATCTCGGAGGGTCTACGGAACGTCGCGAGTTCGATGCCTTTGGTCAAGCTCACGACGGCCGTCCGCGGCGTGGCGAACTTTTGGAAACGAGCCAGAGTGGAACGAAGATGCACGGTCGGGATCGCCTCGACCCACAACGTGCAATCGCGAACGGCGGTCGCTTCGTCCGACGTGAGTTCGATGGTCGGCGGAATCGGCACGCCCGGCAGAAACCGCGTATTTTCGCGACGTTCGCGCAAGCTCGCGCCGTTTTCGGCGCGGGCGCTCCAGAGTCGAACGGCCAGATCGGGATTGCGGGCGAGCAACAGGGCGACGGCCGTGCCCCAGGCCCCATCTCCGAGGACGGCGATCGCGGTCGGCATCTCAAACTCCCGAAGACTTTACCCGGTCGGACCAGCTTATCATTCGATGGAGCACAATCCGATTGTGCGGGCGGGAAGTTTACAGGTGCGGTCCCTTCGCGACCGATGGAACTAGGCCGGTCGTCGCGCCCAAGCAATGCCCACGACCGTCGCCCGCACCGGGACGCCGACCACACGGAGGTTGTGACGCATGGGCCCTCATCTCAAACTGTTTCGCGGCCCGGACTACGAATACGAGGACTTCGACGCCCCGGCCCGGCCGGCCGTCGCCATTCGACTTCGCGACCTGCTCCCGCTCGTGGCCCTGGCCCAGAAAAACCATTTTATCTGGCTGAAGGACTTTCTCGACGACGAGGTTCGCATCTCGGACGACCTCCACGATGTCCTGATGGCCTTCCGCAGCACCCGGCCGGCCTGAGCCTCGCCTTCATCGAGCGATCGGACTAGAATAACGTCGAAAATCGCTCGTGGCCCGGCGGAGTGCCAGCCATGTATCGCGTCCGCACCATCCTGTATCCGACCGACTTCTCGTCGTACTCGAATCAAGCTTATCTGCACGCCGTCGCCCTCGCGGAGAGCCACCGGGCGGGCCTTGTCGTCGTATTCGTTCGGACCCCGGACCTCGAATCGGGGGC
>JANLUE010000261.1:0-1275 GCA_031363325.1 Gemmataceae bacterium | reverse complement strand
GAATCGGCCCGGCGGAAAGTCGTCTGGGAAGGTAGCAAGCAGGTCGGGGCCGATGTCGAAAGGGATCTGAAGGAACTGGTCGCGCTTCGCAATGAGATGGCGAAGCAACTCGGCTTCAAGACCTATCACGCGCTCATGTTGTTCCTGAACGAACAGGATGGCGACGAACTCATCAAGTTGTTCGACGACCTCGACAATCTCACCCGCGAGCCGTTCGCCAAGGCGAAGGCCGAGATCGACGAACGGCTCGCCAAGCAGTGCGGCGTGAAGATCGAAACACTGATGCCGTGGCACTACCACGATCCATTCTTCCAGGAGTCGCCGGCCGTCTTCGATGCAAATTTGGACGAACCGTTCGCCAAGGCGGACATCCTGGCGCTGTGCCGCGACTTCTACAAGGGCATCGGCCTGCCGATCGACGCGGTCCTGGCCCGCAGCGATCTGTACGAGAAGAAAGGCAAGTCGCCGCACGCGTTCTGCACGGACATCGATCGCGAGGGGGACGTTCGCGTGCTGGCGAACATCGTGCCGAACGAATATTGGATGGGCACGATGCTCCACGAACTCGGCCACAGCGTCTATAGCTCGAAGAACATTCCCCAGAGTGTGCCCTATGTATTGCGTGGCGAGTCGCACATCCTGACGACCGAAGGCGTGGCGATGCAGTTCGAGCGTTTCAGCAAGTCGCGAGCGTGGCTCGAGAAGATGGGCGTGAAAGTCCTGGACCCGGCCAAGTTCGACGCGGCCGCCGAGAAGGTTCGCAAGAACCAATTGTTGATCTTCTCGCGGTGGTGCCAGGTGATGTTGCGATTCGAGAAAGGGATGTACGAGAACCCTGCTCAAGACTTGAACAAACTGTGGTGGGACCTCGTCGAGAAGTATCAATTGTTGAAACGTCCGGCCGGTCGCAATGCTCCCGACTACGGCAGCAAGATTCACATTTGCTCGGCCCCGGTGTACTACCACAATTACATGATGGGCCAACTCTTCGCATCACAGGTTCACGCCACGATCGCGAAGGAAGTTTACGGTGGGGCCGACCCGCAATCGGTGATCTACGTCGGCGAGCCGAAGGTTGGCGAGTTCATGAAGAAGCGCGTGTTCGAGCCGGGCCGAACGCTGGACTGGCGTGGCCTCGCGAAGTTCGCGACCGGCAGCGACCTGACGCCGAAAGCGTTCGCGGCCGACTTCGGGGCCAAGTGATGTCCGACCTCGCGCGAGTGAGCATCTCGCTCGACGAACCGCTCTTGGCTGCGTTCGACAAGCTGATCGAAG
>JANLUE010000260.1:0-6140 GCA_031363325.1 Gemmataceae bacterium | reverse complement strand
CTCGAGCCCCTGGTCCGGTCGTCGACTCGCGTACGAGAGCGACAGAATATTGTCGCGGTTGAAGACGCGGCGAACCGCCCGACAGAACTCGGCGAGTTTCGGCGTCTGGATGCCGTGGAACTTGTCGACGCTCAGGCCAATCTTGCCGGTGAAGCCCGCGTCGCGAAGTTCGACCAACACGCGATCCAGTTCAACGGCGTCCGCGAACCAGACGCCGTTCGTCATCACCTTGTCGAATCGGAACCCGAGTTGAGCACCGCGGCGAGTCAGGGCGATCACAAATTCCGGGTACAGAAATGGCTCGCCGCCCGTGAACCCCAGGGTGCGAATGCCGGCCGCGTGAGCGCTTTCGAGGAACCGAATCGCCGTGCCAATATCGAGCCGATCGGGCCACTCGATCGGCACGCAACAGTGCGGGCAGGTCAAGTTGCACTGATAGGTCCCGGCGAACGACACGTAGTCGGGCCGAAATCGGCGCGGGCCGGTGTTACGAGGAGTGCGGTCCATGGAGGTATTATGGGGGCTGTGTCGTACAACAACCGGACGGGCGTCTTCAGGGTGGTTCCGTCATGCGTTTGGCACTGGCATCGATCGTCGTTTGCGTGAGCGCGGCGTCCCTTCGGGCCGACCTGCCGCCCGAGGTCGTCGCAATTCAAAAGGCCGTCCAAAAGGTCATTCAGGGAGCCGAGCCGGCCATCGCGTGCATTCTCGTCTCCCGGTCCGACAAGTACGAACAGTTCAACGATGCGCCGGCTTCGGAGTTCAAGCTCGGCGGATTCACGCCCGTTCGTCATCAACGCTTCATGGACGGCCAGCGCCGCGAACTCATCAAGCGGCTCGACCTCGCCAACCCGGAAACCGTTCCCGAGTCGTACGGGTCGGGCGTACTCCTCGATGAGACGGGCCTGATCCTCACGACGTACGCCGTCATTCAAAACGCCAGGAAACTCTATGTACGATTGCCGGGTGAGCGCTTGCCCGGCGCCGATCGTCCGGCCGTCAGCGTGGGAAGTTACGCCGACATCGTGGCGGCCGACGCCCGGGCGGACCTCGCGGTCATCCGAATGATCACGGCCCCGGTCGGCCTGAAGCCGATCAAATTCGGCGACGGCTCGAAGACGCGTAAGGGCGATTTTATTCTCGCGATGGCCAATCCGTTCGCGGCCGGGTTCCGCGACGGTAGCCCAAGTGCCGGTTGGGGAATGGTCAGCAATTTGCGCCGCAAGGCGCCTCCGCCGGGCGCGGGCGATGAATTGAAGCGAACCCGCCCGCTCGCTCAGCACGCGACGCTGATGCAAACCGATGCTCGCATCAACCTGGGCTGCTCCGGCGGCGCGATCCTGAACCTCGACGGCGAGATGATCGGCCTGACGACCGCACTCGCCGGACTGACCGGCGGCGAGACGGCCGGCGGTTATGCGATCCCCATTGATGCCGTCACGAAGAAGATGATCGAGATTTTGATGCGCGGCGAGGAAATCGAGTACGGCTTCCTCGGCGTGTCGGTCGATCCCGACGACCGCTCGATTGGCCGCGGCGCGGCGATCCGCGATGTGACTCCCGGCTTCCCGGCCGCGCGCGCGGGCCTTCGTGGCGGCGATGTGATCACGTCCATCAACGGCAACCCGGTCCGCGATCAAGAGGACTTGTTCCTGCACATCAGTGCCGCCCTCGCCGGGAACGAAGCGAAGATCGAAGTCTTCCGCAATGGCCGCCCGGAGACATTCGACAAAATTCGCCTCGCCAAGACGAAGTCGCTCGAAGTCGTGATCGCGTCGAATCGACCGAAGCCGGTGTTCGGGATGTCGGTCGACTATTCAAGCACGCTATCGCTCGACGCGAACCCGCCGGAGGGGGTGCTCGTGACGAAGCTCGAAACGAATAGCCCGGCCGAAAGCAAGTTGCAGAAATGGCAGCAGTCGGCCCAGCTCATTGTGATCGCCGTAAACGGCCGACCCGTCGCCACGCCGAGCGACTTCTACAAGGAAGCGGCTGGCAAACCGTCCGTCACGCTCGACATCGTCGAAGCCTCGCGAACGACCGACTCCCCCCGTCAACGAGTGACCCTGCCGTGAGTTTCCGCTACGCGATCTGCAACGAAACGTACGTCGATTGGCCGCACGAACGCGTCTGCGAGTCGGTGGCCGCGACCGGCTACACGGGGCTCGAACTCGCCCCGTTCACGCTTGCGCCGCGGATCACGGACGTGTCGGCCACGCGCCGCGGCGAGATTCGCCGTCAGGCCGAAACGCATGGCCTCACGATCATTGGCCTGCACTGGCTGTTGGCGAAGACCGAGGGGTTCATGCTTACCTCGCCGGACGCCGATGTTCGCAAGCGAACGGCCGAGTACCTCGGCGAACTCGCCCGGGCCTGCCGCGACTTCGGCGGCGACCTGCTGGTACTCGGCTCGCCAATGCAACGCAAGATCCCCCCCGGTGCAACCCGCGCCCAGGCCGAAGACTATGCCCTCGACTGTTTGTCCCAAGTGCTGCCGGAGCTCGACCGCCAGAAGGCGTTCCTTTGCCTGGAACCGTTGGCCCCGACCGAAACGGACTTCCTGCAAACCGCCGCCGAAGGCAAAGCCCTGATGGACCGCCTCGCCCATCCCTACGTGAAGCTACACCTCGATGTGAAAGCGATGTCGTCCGAAGCCAGTCCCGTCGCCGACGTGATCCGCGCGAACGCCGGCTGGACGAAACACTTTCACGCCAACGACGCCAACCGCCGCGGCCCCGGCTTCGGCGAAACCGACTTCCGCCCGATCTTCCAGGCGCTGAAGGAAGTGAACTATTCCGGTTGGGTGTCCGTCGAAGTCTTCGACTACACCCCGGACCCGGAGACGATCGCGCGGGAGAGCTTGCGGTACATGCGGGGGGTGGAAGTGAGAGAGTAGTGTTCCATCCGCCCCCTGGGGTTCTGAATTCTTGGGCCGTCACCAGACGTGCCCCCCCCCATCGCAAGATTGAACATTCTACCGTCGGCGCTTCCACTTGGCGGGCGAGCGTGGCCGGCGATTTCCGGGGTTTAGGCGTGGCGACACCCCCGGCGGACCATTCTTCAATCTCTCCAACTCACCTCGGCAACCGCAATACCGTCCCCGTCGGGATCGGCAACGTCGGGTCGATGTTCGAATTCAGTTTGTAAAGCCGTTGCCAGGCGTTTGAATCGCCGAGTACTTTGCCGGCGATCTCGCGGATCGTCTCGCCAGCTTCCGCAGTCACGCGATACTCGTCGCTTGCGGTCGCCGGGGCGGGCTTCGGGCTTGTTTCGACCGGCTCGAACTTCAACCCGCTGGTCGGCTTGAGTTCGGGCACCTTGCCGGTCTTGCCGGTGAGGTCCGGGAACTTTTCGTCGAGTACCCAGGTCGGGGGCACGCGGACGATCGTCTCGCCGGGTCGGCGCTTCTCGCGGTTATAGGCTTCGAGCGCCTTCGCGTAGTCGGCCGATTTGTAGTAGAAGTTGCTGATCCACGTGTAGGTCTGGCTGCCCTCCGGCGTGTGCCAGTCTTCCTCGTAAGCGTCGCGCTTCGTTTCGGCCGGCTTCGGCACGATTTCGAGAGTCGGCACCTCGGGAGTCTTTGGGGTGGCCGGTTTGATTTCGACGGGCTTGATCTCGATCGGGTCGAGCATCGGGACCGCTGGAGGGTCTTCCTTTGGCTTGTCTTTGCCGGGCACGATCACGACCGGGTTGTTGGCCTTGTTGGGCGGCGGCAGGGGCCTGTCTTTGGTCGGGTCCGGCAGCGGTGGGACCGCGAACTCCGGGACCTCGGGCAACGCGTCTTTCTTCGCCGGAGTCGGCTTCGCGTCCGGGATCGTCAGAATCAAATCGCTGCCCGAGTCCTTCTTCGGATTGGTGTCCTGGCCACCGGCTTGAATGATCTTGGGCTTGGTCGGCTTTTCGGTTTTCTCGATCACCGTGGTCGGCAACGGCGCGGGGTCCCTCGGATCGGCGGGGGCCTTGAACGGATCCTCCGCGGCTTTCTTCTTGTCGCCGCCGGGAATCTCCGGCAACTTGAATTCGTCCTCGAGCGGTTTCTTGTCGCCCTCACCCATCGGCGTCGATGGTGCCTTGAGGTCGCTCCCGGGCGACTTCTTTTCGTCGAGTACCGGCTTGATCGCCGGACCGTTTTCACCGGGCGACTTCTTGTCGTCGTCGAGACCGGGAGTCGGCGGCAGCTTCAGGCCGAAGGATTCGGTTGGCTTTTCCCCCATCGGTTTCGGGGCCGTGAACTTGTCTTCCAGCTTCTTTTTGTCGTCCGGCTTCGAGCCCGGCGCGACGAGGTCGTCGAGCGGATCGACCGTCTTCTTCTTTTCTTCCGGCTTCAAGCCCGGCACGACGAGATCGTCGAGCGGATCGACCGTCTTCTTTTTGTCGACCGGCTTCTTGATCTCCACCCTCGGCAATTCATCGCTCGGGTCTTCGTTCTTGACTCGCTTAAACGGCGACGATTCAAGTGTTGGCTTGAGGATTTCGGGCGGCAACTTCTCCGGTTCGGCGGGCTTCGTCTCCGCGGACTGCGCGACGGCCTTGCCCGGCGTTGGCGAGAACTGTTTGGCCGCGTAGGTCCCGGCGACGACGGCCAGGACCGAGCCGCCGGCGATCAACGCCAGCTTCTGCGTTCCGCTGAACGTCGACCACAGGCCCTTGCGGACCGATTCGGTCGGCGCGGGTTCATTCAGGGCCGAGGGCTCGGCTTTGGGTTCGATGCTTCCGGACATGCTTGCCTCCTTGCGACTCGCAGTTTGGCGCTCCGCGCCCGCGGGTTGTCCCGAACTTCCAATTCACCCGCGACCACGGGCTTTTTCGTCACGGCCTCCCAGACCTCGCGGTCCCGGAACGCCTGCTTCACGCGCCGATCCTCCAGCGAGTGAAAGCTGATGAATCCAACGCGCCCGCCCGGCTTCACGAGCTTCGGGGCCTGGGCGAGCAACCGGTCGAGGGCACCGAGCTCGTCGTTCACCGCGATCCGCAATCCCTGAAAGACGCGGGTCGCCGGGTCGAAGTGCCGCCCTTTCTCGCGGGGCACGCAGCTACGCACCAGGTCCGCCAACTGACCTGTCGTCTTGATCGCAGTCAGTCGGCGAACTTCGACGATCTTGCGGGCGACGCGTCGGCTGTGCCGCTCTTCTCCGAACTCGTAGAAGACGTTCGCCAGGTCGAACTCACTCAGCCGGGCGATCAAGTCCGCGGCCGACTCGCCGCCCGTTGGATCAAGCCGCATGTCGAGCGGCCCATCGTGTTGAAAGCTCATGCCGCGTTCGGCCGCGTCCATTTGGTCGGACGCGAACCCCAGGTCGGCGAGCAGGCCATCGATCTCCTTGACGCGACGATCGGCCAGGGCCGGGCCGACCTGATCGAAGTTCGCGTGAATCAATTGAACCGACTGGCCGAGGGCGAGTTGGGCTCGCTCGAGCATCGTCGAGTCCTGATCGAGCCCGATCAATCGGCCCGTTGGCCCAATCCGTTCCGCGATCAAGCGGGCGTGTCCGCCGCCGCCAATCGTGACATCGACCCAGACCTCGCCGGGCCGCGGTTCGAGCAGGTCGATGGTTTCGCGCGGCAACACGGGCACGTGCCGCGCTCGAACGGGGGACATACAGCGGCCGGGAAAAGGGGTCAAGCCGGGTTTGGAAACGGTTACCATCGTGGCGCGAGACAATTCCGCCCCGGTCATGCAACTGAATTCGATTCTATCGGTCGGGCAAAGGGGACACGCGCGCGTTCTGAAGTGGCCGCGAAGATTGCAGGCCCGAGCAATAATTCATTTGGGCCGAACGGTGCGCCGCGCGCACCGTCCGCGGAGGCTGAAGGTAAGTTCGCAATAGAGCCCGGCCCGCCCAGCCGTGACCCGCAGAAAGGCCGCCCAGTGCCACGCCTCACCCGCCGAGCCTTCACGCTCATCGAATTGCTGGTTGTGATCGCGATCATTTCGATCCTGATCGGCCTCCTGTTGCCGGCCGTCCAAAAAGTTCGCGAAGCGGCACGCCACGTGCGCTGCAGTAACAACCTGAAGCAGATCGGCCTGGCTGCTCACAACGCCCACGATACCAACGGTGGCTTCCCAGTCGGCATCGGGGCCTATCCGGGGCCGACCGCCTACGGCACGTTCTTCTTCCATTTGTTGCCCTACGTCGAGC
>JANLUE010000252.1:0-1114 GCA_031363325.1 Gemmataceae bacterium | reverse complement strand
GAAGCCGGCGACCTGGGCCGGCACGCCAGTCCCACCGGCGAGTTTCAAGGCCGAATCAAGCGTCGGTTGCCATTCCTTGTCGATGCGATCGATCGCGGTCTCGGCCTCATCAATGGCCGAGTTGATGGTGCCCGCCGAGATCTGCGCCGCGTGCGCCAACAACTCTCGTTCGGGAACGCGGGCCTGAATGTCGGCCAGGAGCTTCTTCAAATCCGCGTCCGCGATGTCGGGCAGTTGTGTGGGACTCGGTCCCTTGCCGGCAAGCCACTCAATGGCCAGCGGGTCGGCTCCGCTCGGCGGCGAGCTAACAAACGGGTTCAAGGCGTTCGCCGAAGTGGCCCGCAAGCCGGCGGCCGCGGTCTGGCAGATCAGCGAGCGATCGCGCTTGAAGCCCGCGAGCGTCCACTGGTTCGTCGCCTTCGCCTGGTCCTGGGCGGCATAGCTTCGCCAGAACATGGCCCGCTGAAGTTCGCTCGTGCTCATGCCGGCGAACGCCGTCGCCAGGGCGGTCAGGGCGATCGGCAAAGCGGCCCCCGCCTTGTCGAAGAGCGACTTCGGCGCTTCGTCGGGTTTGGTCGATGGAACGTCGGTGGACACGGCGGGGCTCCTGGGGAGACGGTGCGGCCAGTGTAGCGACCGCGAGTGAGAAAACGTCGAGGCTTTCCGCGTTGCCGTAAGATGACCCCTCTTGCGGGCCGAAATTCCGCGGGCCGGCGAGCGAATCTGAAGGTAACGAGTTGGAAGCCCCACGGGTCTGGCATCCAATCATCGGCTGGTAGCCCGACGCGTCAGCGAGGGTCGAGCCAATTCCGCAAGGGGGAGCGTCTACATGTTCGCCAGTCGTGCCCTCGCTTAGGATTAGGTCTACCATTTGAAAAAGGCTGGCCGCGGGCCGGCGAGCGAATCTGAAGGTAACGAGTTGGAAGCCCCACGGGTCTGGCAACCAATCATCGGCTGGTAGCCAGACGCGTCAGCGAGGGTCGAGCCAATTCCGCAAGGGGGAGCGTCTACATGTTCGCAAGTCGGGCCCACGCGTACGCATCGGGGTACCCAATGAAAAATCCAGGGCCGCGGCCGGCGACCGGCACGGAAGGGAAAGAGCTGGATGCCCCAC
>JANLUE010000250.1:0-3304 GCA_031363325.1 Gemmataceae bacterium | reverse complement strand
CTTCGATCAGGCCGATGATGCGGCGGAAGTCGGTCGGCAACGCGTTCCGCGAGGCCAGGATCGTCATCTCACGGCGATGGAACACTGGATCGGGGAAGCTCACGGGGTCGGTCACGATGCCGACGAACACGAGTCGGCCGGTGAACGCGACGTACTCATAGGCCACGCACATGGCCTTCGTGTTGCCGGTCGCATCGAAGACGACCGGATAGAGTGTGCCGTCCGTGATGGCACGCATCTCGGTGAGTGCGGCCTCGGGGGTGGACAACGCGATCGTGTGATGAACCCCCATCGTGTTCTTGCAGAAGTCGAGTCGCTTCTGATTCATGTCCAGAACGGTGATCGTCGCTCCGGTCAGTTTGACGAACTCGATCACCGACAGGCCGATCGGCCCCGCGCCAACAACCAGCACATGGTCGCCGGCCTGTGGGGCACCGCGATCGACCGCATGGCAACCGATGCCCAGCGTTTCGACCAGGGCGAGTTGATCGAGCGTCAGCTTGGTGGACGAATGGAGCTTGCGGGCCGGGACGATGAACCGAGGCCGCATCCCGCCATCGGTGTGGACGCCGAGCACTTGCAGGTTCTCGCAGCAATTCGGTCGCCCGCGCTTGCATGAGAAACAATGCTGGCAATTCATGTAGGGCTCGACCGAACAGCGCTCGCCGACGCGTACGTTCTCCACGCCCGAGCCGATCGCCAGGACTTCGACGCCGAGTTCGTGGCCGGGGATGCGCGGGTAGCTGTAGAAGGGCATCTTGCCCAGATAGCCCGAGATGTCTGTTCCGCAAATTCCAACGCGAAAGACCGAGACGAGCGCCTCATCGGGCCCGGGGGCCGCCGGTTCGGGAATCGAGATGGACCGGAATCGACCGGGCTGTTCCAACTGAATGGCGTCCATGAGGCCCTCGATTTGACAGTGGGAATAGAATTCTGTGCCGTTGGCAATTGTCGGTCTGATTCCGGTGCCAATTCCGTTGGCGCATCGACCGGCTGGAACGGTAGATTGTAGAAGTTCGGTGCCCCCGCCGAAGTCGCCCGAAACTCCGTCCATCCTCGTGGCTGAACCCGATCCGCTCGCGCGCGCACTGTTCGAGAACACGGCCGAGGCCGTGTTGCTCGTCGATCCCACATCGCGCTTGGTCGTCGAAGCGAACGCGGCCGCGATCGCTCTCTTCCAACGACCCACTCTCGCGGGAATCTCCGTCGACGAACTGACGGCAACTGGTTCCGGGTTTGTGGGCCGATCGATCGAATTCGGAACGCGACACGCCGTCTTCGTTCGGCCCGATGTTGACGAAGCCCCGTTTCGACGCATCTTTCAGAACAATCCGGGGGGAGTTTTTCGCAGCACGTTCGATGGCCGCATCCTCGAATGCAACGACGCGTTCGCCCGCATGTTCGGCCATGCCGATGCGGCTAGCCTGAAAGGCGCGTCGGCCCACGAACTCTACCCTCGGCCCGCCGATCGCGAAGCCATGACGGCGGAGCTCGCTCGCGCCGGCAAACTGATGGGCCAGGAATTCCGGATGCGGCGCCGCGATGGCACGGACATCTGGGTCCTCGAGAACGCCTACCTGATCGAGTCGAACGGCGAACGCCACATCGAAGGGATCCTGTTCGACATCACGAAGCGGAAGCGGGCCGAGTCCGAGTTCGCCCGCGAGCACGCCCTCATGCGGGCCGTCTTCGAATCGACCCCGGACATACTTTTCTACAAGGGTCGCGATGGACGATACCGAGGCTGCAATCGCGCCTTCGAGTTCTACACCGGGCTGACGGAAGAATCGCTCGTCGGCAGAACGTCGGCCGAGGTCTTCCCCGAGATCAAGGACGAACTCGAGTCCGAGGATCGCAAGGTCTACGAATCGCGGGTGCCGCACCGTACGGAGCGCTGGCTCGGCAAGGGAACCAAGCGTCGGCTCGTCGAAACCGTCATCACGCCGCTGACCGACGATGCCGGCCAGGTGCTCGGCTTGCTCGGCGTCGGCCGCGACATTACCGATCGCCGCAAGTCCGAAGAACAACTTCGCCAGTCGAGCAAGATGGAGGCGATCGGCCAACTCGCCGGCGGGGTGGCCCACGACTTCAACAATCTGCTCACGATCATCCTCGGCAGTTTGCAACTCGCCCAGGCGACTTTGCCCATTCCGCACGAGGCCCGCGAGTCGCTCGGCGATTGCGAACAGGCCGCCCGACGGGCCGCCGAGTTGACCGGCCAGTTGCTCGGCTTCGCGCGGCGCGCGCCGATGAGCCTGATCCCGACCGACGTGCATCGGTGCGTGCGTTCGACGATCACGGTACTGAAGCGCGGCCTCGATCCGCGAATTGTCGTGATGGTCGCGCCGGGCCGATCGGTGTGGCTCGTCGATGGGGCCGGCCCGCAACTCGAGCAAGTGCTCATGAACTTGCTCCTGAACGCTCGGGACGCCCTCCCCGATGGCGGCCGAATCGTCGTCTCGATGGAGAACGTCGAGGTGACCGATGCGGACGCCCGGCGAGCGCTCGACGCCAAGCCCGGCGAATACGTACGAATCTCCGTGGAAGATACCGGGGTGGGCATTTCGAAAGAGAACATGGCCCGAATCTTCGAGCCGTTCTTTACGACCAAGCCCGTCGGCCAGGGCACGGGGCTCGGGTTGGCGATGGCCTATGGGATCGTGAAACAACATCGCGGCTGGATCGAATGCCAGAGCGAGAAAGGCAAGGGGGCGCGATTCGATATCTACCTGCCGCGCTCGGCCAGCGAGCCCGAACGAAAGGCGAAACCCGAACCCGCCCATCCGCCACAGACCGCAACGGTCATGTTGGTCGACGACGAGCCGATGATCCGCAACCTCGGCAAGATCACGCTCGAACGTCACGGCTACAAGGTGCTTCTCGCCGGTGACGGCCAGGAAGCGATGGCGATGTATCGCAATCATCGCGAGGAGATTTCGCTCGTCGTCCTCGACCTGACGATGCCCTTGATGACCGGCCAGGAAGTCGTTCGCGAAATGCGAAAGATCGACCCGGAAGTCCGCGTGCTCTTCGCGAGCGGCTATTCAGCCGACTCCTTCAGCGGCGGCGACATGAGCGGCATCCTCGGTTTCTTGCAGAAACCGTATCGCCCGGATGAATTGCACGCGGCTGTCCGGGCGGCGCTCGAACGTCGGTGATTCACCGGCCTCTGCCCGTTTCGAGTTGGGAGTCAATTAGAGCGCCCTTTGGGTCGGTGTATCGGGCCCATTCTGGCCGCTACACCGACCGTCGGAGCGGCGTTTAAGCCCGGGGGGGTTGAGGCCTTTGGCGGGGGGATCAAGAA
>JANLUE010000156.1:0-8820 GCA_031363325.1 Gemmataceae bacterium | reverse complement strand
TGCGGCGTCGGCCCAGGGGCCGACGCCGCTCGTGATTCACGGTTGATTCGAACTAGCGCGGCAGCCCCGTGCTCGGGAAGCCGGCCGGGGCGATGCCCGCGCCGGGATCGACCGGGCGGATCATGCGCGGGTCGTTCGCGCCGTTGGGCGCGGGCTTGTTCCCGTTCGATAACATTGGCGAGCCACCGGGGATCGGCGCGGCGGGCGTGAAACCTTGGCCGCGGGTCGGCGTCATCGATCGGAACTCGAGGTGGAATTCATTGCGGTCCGAGACCGAAGTCGTGTTGGAGGCCGAGGTCACTTCACCCACGCGCGGCTGGTTGTTCGTGCCGCCGATGTCGCGCCGCGTCGAGTCCTGGGTGTTCGTGATGCTTTCGCCAACCTTCACGCGTTGCGAACTCACGAGCACCGGGTCGCTGATGATCTTGCCGGCCATCGCCTTCGCTTCGTCCTGATAGTAGGTCGGCCAGACGTTCGTGTTTTCCGGGATCGCGAGCACGACGCTCGATTGATCCTGGCGAATGACTTGCGGGGCCGTGCAGCCGGACAAGCCAGCGACGACCACACACATTCCAAAGACCGCGGCGCGGGTCATGACAGTTCCCCCGATTGGTTTCGATTCCCCCGAATCAGCCGGCGGCCATAGATCAATCGAGGAATCGTGTCAACGTCAACCGGGGTAACGCGTGTCCGCCGAATCGATCTATCTTCACGGGTCGGACCCAGCCGAGCAGGCTCGCCTGGCCCGCCTGAACGATCTGCTCAACGCCTCCGCTCTCCGGGAACTTCAACTCGCGGGCGGCGAGCGTATCCTTGATGTCGGCAGCGGCCTGGGTCAGTTGACGCGCGGCATGGCGCGAGCGGGCGGTTCGGCCCTCGGCATCGAACGCGACCCCCGGCAATTGGCCGAGGCACAACGCCTGGCCGATGTCGCTGGCGAAGCAGGCCTCGTCGAGTTTCGGCCCGGCGACGCCACGAACTTGCCGCTCCGGCCGGAAGAGTGGGGCACGTTCGACTTGGCCCACACGCGCTTTCTTCTGGAGCACGTGACCGACCCGTTGGCGGTCGTGCGCCAGATGGTCCGAGCCGTTCGGCCTGGCGGCCGCATCGTGCTGCAGGACGATGGCCACGACATCATGCGAGCGTCGCCCGAGCCGCCGGGCTTCACCAAGCTCTGGACGACTTATCTGCGAACCTACGATCGCGTGGGGAACGATCCGTTCGTGGGCCATCGCCTCGTGGGATTGCTCGCGCAAGCGGGGGCCAAGCCGCGCAGGAACACGTGGCTCTTCTTTGGCTCGTGCGCCGGCCAGTCGGACATGATGCTCTACGTCGAGAACTTGATCCACATCATCGAAGGCGTGCGCGGGCCGTTGCTCGCGCTCGGCGAATTCGACGGGCCGGCGCTCGATGCGATGCTCAGTGGATTTCGAGAATGGGGCCAGCGACCGGACGCGGCGTTGTGGTACGCCGTCGCGTGGGCCGAGGGAATTCGGCCCACAAACCCGACGTCGTTCTGATTGAAGTTTGGCATTCGACGCGAAGCGCACTGGTGACTAGGCGCGTCGGACTCGACCTCACGGCGGATCGTGCCCGCCGGCATTGAACGGATGGCACCGACAGATTCGCCACATGCCTTTGGGCACGCCGCGAAGCGGGCCGTACTTGCGAACCGCCAGGATCATGTACTCGCTGCAGCCCGGCTGAAAGATGCACGTCGGCGGCAGAAAAGGTCGAACGATTTTCTGATAGATCCGGACGGCCAGGATCACCGTGCCGCCGACGAGTCGGCCGATCATGTCGCCCCCTCGGGGGCCGGCTTCGGCTCGGCATCGCGGGCGATCTTCTTCACCGCCTGTTTGGCCAAACGACCCAGCGAAGCGCGAATCGGGTCGAGGGCATATTCCTCGTGGGGTCGGGGGATCAACACGAAGTCGAACCCCTTGGGGAGTTCGTCCTTCGTGAGGCGGTAGGCTTCGCGCAGCAAACGGCGAATGCGATTGCGGCGGACGGCGTTGCCGAACTTCTTCGATACGGACAGGCCAACCCGCGAATGAGCGAGGCCGTTCTCACGCGCGTAGAGCACGAGCGTACCATCGGCCGCCGACCGTCGGCGATCGTAGACGGCCTTGAATTCCTCGCTCTTGCGGATGTGCTCGTGCGGTTGGAAACGCGGCACGGTTCGACCTCTCCGAATAATCTTGCATCATAGCGACACGCCCGCCGCCCCGAGGTTCCCGTCATGGTCGGCCTGATCTTGAGCGACGACCTGTTGGACGCGAGCCGCGTGATCGGCCACGGCCGGGCCAACGGCGTGGCCGTGACCCAGTGCCGGGACATGGCCACGTTGCTGACGGCACTCGAACGCGGCGCGACAGTCGTCTTTCTCGATCTGCACAACCCCGGCCTGGAGATCGGGCCGGTCGTCGCTCGACTTAAAGAGTTGGGTACGCGGGCGATCGCGTTCGGTTCGCACGTCGATGTCGCCCGCTTGAAGGCGGCCCGGGCGGCCGGTTGCGAAGAAGTCTTGCCGCGTAGCGCGTTCTTCGAAAACCTGGACGCGATCCTGGCGGCATTGGTTGAGAAGCGCACTCCGGTGCCCCCTCTCCGCTTCGGAGAGGGGGTTAGGGGGTGAGGTCTTCGCTGGCCGCGCCGAGACGATACACTATCCGGAATGCAAACCCTGCCGCTCCTGACCGCCGCGCCGACGTCGATCGACCCGCCCCGGCATCGGTTGCCCGCCTGGCTCAAGCGTTCCTTGCCGCGCGGGAACGAGAATTTTTACACTGACACGCTGCTCCGCGACCTACGCCTCGAAACCGTGTGCGAGAACGCCCGGTGTCCGAATCGGCCCGAGTGCTACTCGCGGCGGACGGCCACGTTCATGATCCTCGGCAACGTGTGCACGCGGCCCTGTGGCTTTTGCTCGGTACCCAAGGGCGAGACGCTCGACCTCGAGGACGACGAGCCGGCCCGCGTGGCCGAGGCGGCCGAGCGTCTTGGCCTGAAGCACGTCGTGATTACATCGGTGACGCGTGACGATTTACCCGATGGCGGGGCGGATCATTTCGCCCGGTGCGTGCTGGCCGTTCGCGAACGGACCGGGGCGGCCGTCGAAGTGCTCACGCCGGATTTCCTCGGTGATCCGGCCGCCATCGACCGCGTGATCGAATCACAACCCGAGGTTTTCAACCACAATCTCGAAACGGTCCCCCGCCTCTATCGCAAAGTTCGCGGCAAGGCCGACTACCGACGCAGCCTCGACTTACTCGACCGCGTGAAGCGACGAGCCCCCGGTATGGTCACGAAGACCGGCCTGATGCTCGGCATCGGCGAGACGATCGCGGAACTGTTCGACGTGATCGCCGACGTTCGATCGATCCGGTGCGACGTGCTCACGCTCGGTCAGTATCTGGCTCCGACCTTGAAGCACATCCCGGTCGCACGATTTTTGCCGCCCGAGGAGTTCGACGACATCGCCGTCAACGCTCGGGCGTTCGGGTTCAAGCAAGTCGTGGCCGGCCCGTTCGTGCGCTCGAGTTACCACGCCGACGAGATGGTGTGATCGCATGGCCCCGTTCCTTTCGCTCGACGGCATCGACGGAACCGGCAAGTCCACGCAATGCCGACTCCTCGTCGATTGGCTCAATGCCGGTGGCGTTCCGACGATCGCCTGCGCCGACCCCGGGAGTACGCCGCTCGGCGATCAACTGCGGACGATTCTGCTTTCGTCGAAGGCGTCGATCTCGCCGCGGGCCGAAGCGTTGCTGTTCATGGCCAGTCGAGCCGAATTGGTGAGCCGCGTAACTCGTCCGGCTCTCGAATCGGGCCAGGTCGTGGTCAGCGATCGATTCGTGACCGCAAACGTGGTTTATCAGGGCCACGCGGGGGGCTTGGCGCCCCCCGAGCTTTGGCAGGTCGGCCGGTTCTCCGCGGAGAATCTGATGCCCGACTTGACGCTGATCCTCGATCTACCAGTCGAAGTCGCAACGCAACGTCGTGGCCGGGCGGCGGACCGAATGGAATCGCGCGG
Source organism: Gemmataceae bacterium (assembly GCA_031363325.1). Lineage (GTDB taxonomy): Bacteria > Planctomycetota > Planctomycetia > Gemmatales > Gemmataceae > SIAJ01. Next base: position 4,787 of record JANLUE010000156.1, on the reverse strand, counting down.
CTCGGAGTACCTCGAGCGCGTGCGCCGGGGTTTTCTCGCCGAGGCAGCCAATCATCCGGACACAATGCGCGTCGTCGATGCCTCGCCGGATGTGGCCAAGCTGCAGTCGGAACTCCGGTCGATCGTCGCCGCGTTCCTCGCTGGTCGCGGCATACTCATCAAGGATGCGCCATGAGTTGGGCTCGCATCCGGGGTCACGACGCGCTCGTGAAATCGTTCGACGCCGCCTATCGCAAGGGCCGACTCGGCCATGCCTACTTGTTCGTTGGCCCGCCGGGCGTGGGCAAGCGAACGTTCGCGCTCGAACTCGCCAAGGCCGTTCTGTGCGACGCTCCGGCCGACGGGCTCGCCGCGTGCGACAAATGTGCGAGCTGTTCGCTCGTCGCCGCTCAATCGCACCCCGACCTGATCCTCGCCTGTCGACCCGAGGACAAGGTCGAGTTTCCCATAGCGACAATCCGCAACCTGACGGAGCACTTGTCGCTCAAGGCCGCGCGGGGAAACCGCAAGGTCGCGATCGTCGACGATGCAAGCGACTTTAATGAAGAGTCGTCGAACGCGTTCTTGAAAGCGCTCGAAGAACCGGCCCCGGGGTCGATCCTGATCCTGATCGGCGGGCCGAGCCCCGATTCGCAATTGCCGACGATCTTGTCGCGCTGCCAGGTCATTCACTTTCAAGCGTTGGGCACGCCGGTCCTCGCCGAATTGCTGAAGGCGCACGGCATTGTCGACCCGGCCCGCGTCGAGCGACTCGGCCGAATGTCCGGCGGCAGCCCCGGCCTCGCCGTCGCGCTCAACGACGAAACCCTCTGGGCGTTTCGCACGATGTTGCTGCACGCCCTTTCGGCCAACGTCGTTGATTCCCTGGCGCTCGGCACGAATTGGAACGCGTTCATCGAAGAGGCCGGCAAGGATGCCGGAATGAAGCGAAGACGGGCCTCGCTCGTGTTGCGGCTGCTCATCGGCATGTTGCAGGATGCGTTGCGAATCGCGACGAGTGTCACTCCGAACGTGGCCGATCGCGCCGAGTCCGTGACGCTTCGAAGCTTAAGCGAACGACTCGGACCCGTGAAGCTGATGGAATGGATCGATCGCGCGATGGCGGCCGACCTGCAGAACGACCGCAAGGTGCAACTCGACCTGATCGTCGACGCGTTCGCGGACTATCTGGGGCGGTAGGCCGAAGTCACATCAACCCAACGGCCCCAGGAACTCCTCGCGCAGCCGCTCGATCGCTTCCCACGCTTCGGCCGCGATCGTGGCGTCGTCGGATTCGGTCAATTCGTCGAGGTCGGGCCAGAGCCAGCTCAGGCCTTCGGCGGCGCACAGGCGGACGGCGTCGATCGCCTGGGCGGGGCTCTCGCGATTGAGCATTTCGCGGATCGTCTGCAGGGCCGCGCACTCGCCGAGGCGGGCCGACACCGCGAGGGCCGCTCGCCGCACGTCCGCGCTCGGGTCGGTTCGCGCATCGCGGATCAAGGCCAACACTTCGGCGCGGCGGGTCGGTTCCCACCAGCCGAGGCTTTGCAACGCCGTCTTCCGCCAGTCGCTGTTCCCGGTCGCGTATTGAATCAGAACTCGCTCCGCCTCGTCGGACGGATGACCGCGCAGGGCCCACAAGGCGGCGCGAACTTCATCCGCGGGCACCGCGTTCTTGCCGACGCCCAGTCGACGCAACCAGCGGGCCGATCGTTCGCCCGTGAGGGCATGCCGGGCGATGCCACACAAGGCCGTCACTGCGAGCGGCGAACGCGACCAGCGCAGGCACATCAGCGCAGCCGACCGATCTTCGAACGTCGGATCGCCGAGCAGGTTCAACGCGGCATCGTCCGAGTCGGTTTGCAATTCGACGAGTGCCCGCAGAATTTCGCGACGACCCCGGCCATGCGTGCACTCGAGCAGGCGCGTCAGGTCGCCGCCGATGTCGTGTAAATATTCGCGCAGGATCGGTTCGGCGTCGCGCAGGAACGCGTGCTGCCAACGAACGGTCTGGCGGCGAACCGAATCATCGCGGAACGTGCTCGACGTGTGGAACGACCGGCGACTATGTCGCAGCGCTTCGACGAACGCGAGCACGAGGCGCGGGTTGACCGCGTCCGGGCAGTTCTCCGCGAGCCGTCGCACGGCATCGCCGAACGCGGCCTCGGAGTAGACGACCGCTGGAATGCGCCCGGCCCGCACGCCTTCCATTGCCACGCGAAGCAGACGCAAGGCCGCCTGGCCTTCGGGCGTCAGGGGGTCGTGCAGGAACTCGGCGAACGCAGCGAAGCTCACGACTTCGGCCGCATAGCCATCAGCGAGCGGCAGGTCGAGCGCGTCGTCGGCCCGGCGCAACAGGGCGGGCAGCGATTCGTGCAAATTCAAGCCGCGCAGTCCTTCGGCCAGGTCGATCCAGTAGCGGGCCTGTTCGAGCGGGTTGTCCGAGACGCGGCGATTCATTTGGCCTTCGAGGAAGTTCAACGCGCCGGTGAAATCGGCATGCGTTCGCTTGCGAACTTCGTCGACGCAGCGATGACCGGGACGAACGCGAACCTTGGCCGTCGCGTTCAGCGCCAGAGCGCCGTTCGTATGAACGTGGGCAACTTCCATCGCCCGCGGCTCCGGGCGGTAATGGTCGATCGCGTGACCTTCGGCAAATTGTTCGGGTCCGGGGGTTGGCGGAAGATGGGTCGGCTTGCGCCGGGCCCGAGCGACCAGGACCGTGGCCCCAATGGTGAACGTCAAAAGAAGCAAGGGGACGAGCATCCTGGCTCCTGGGGAAAGCCGGCCGGTTACTCCCGGACCTGGCCGTCGCCGAAGACGACGTACTTGTACGACGTCAGTTCTTGAAGGCCGCACGGCCCGCGGGCATGGAACTTATCGGTGCTGATGCCGATTTCCGCCCCCAGGCCCAACTCGAAGCCATCGTTGAATCGCGTACTCGCGTTCACCAGGACCGCCGACGAATCGACCCGCGCCACAAACTCCCTGGCCGCCCGCAAGTCCGCCGTCACGATCGCGTCTGTATGCTTCGAGCCGTACCGGCGGATGTGGGACACCGCCGACTCAGTATCGGGCACGACTTTCATCGACATGACCAATTCACAGAATTCAGCCGCATGATCCGCTTCCGTGGCCGGGATGGCGGAAGGTAGGTAACGTCTCGTGATTTCGCAGCCTCGAAGCTCGACTCCGCGCGCCGCCAAACTCGCCCCGACCCGGGGAATGAACGTGGCCGCGACATCGGCGTGCACCAACAGGCTCTCCGCCGCGTTGCACACGCCGGGCCGTTGGCACTTCGCGTTGACCACGATCCGCTCGGCCATGTCCAGGTCGGCCGCCCGGTCCACGTAGACGTGGCAATTACCCAGGTAGTGCTTCAACACCGGCATGGTCGCCTCGGCAGCCACGCGGCGAATCAAGCTTTCCCCACCCCTCGGGATTGCCAAATCGATGTACTCGTTCAAGCGAAGCAAGTGCCCGACCGCCGCGCGATCGGTCGTCGCGACCAGTTGCACCGCGTCCGTCGGCAATTCGCACGCGGCAAGTTGTACCGAAAGAATGCCGTGCAACACCGTGTTCGAGTGAATCGCTTCCTTGCCGCCGCGAAGAATGACGCCGTTGCCGGACTTGACGCACAACGCGGCCGCATCGACCGTGACGTTCGGCCGCGACTCGTACAGGAAGAAGATCACCCCCAGGGAAACGCTGACTTTCGAGACCTGCAACCCATTGGGCCGAACGCTGCCTTCGCGCACTTGCCCAATCGGATCGGGCAGTGCGGCCACCTGGCGAAGCCCCTCGGCGGCCGACGCGATTCGGGCCGGTGTCAATTTGAGTCGATCGCGCGATGCGGCCGAAAGGTCCGACGCCGCTTCAAGATCGCGAACGTTCGCGGCCAGGATCGCGTCCGTTCGTTGGAGTAGCGCGTCGGCCGATTGAAGCAACCAGCGATCTTTTCGGGCGCGGGTCACGGTCGCCAGCTCGTCCGCCGCCGTCCGGGCGCGAACGGCGAGCGAACGGCAGAGATCGGCAAGGTCGACGCTCACGCTTGAAGCTCCCAGCGGCGATTGAATTTGGTTCTGGGTGAACCTGGAGCTTCAAAAACCTCGCCCCTCGTCGCAACGGCTGCGTAAGCTGCCGGATCCTTGCACTCTGCGAGAATACGGTCTCAAACAAGTGGCCAGCGAACCCTTGTGCAAGGATCCGGCAGCTTACGCAGCCGGTTCGGCGTTGCGACGCGGGGCGAGGTTTTGAAACCCCAGGTTTCCAACGGAACCGGGTTTAGGTATTGTACGTTGGCGAGAAGCCGGGTTGCGAGGCACGCGAATCATGCCGAAACCAGAATTGACTCCATTGCGGACCCGAGCCGACCTCGACCAGGCGGTCGCGGTGATTGACTCGCTGATCGATCGACCAAAATTGTCAGACGCCGAGAGCGACTACCTCGACGTGCTGAGCGACCTCGTCGAAGCCTATGAAGCATTGGCCGTTCGCTCGTTCACTTTCGGCCAGCCCAGCTCGGCGACGAAGTCGATCACGGCCTGATTGAACTTCGACTCGTCGGCCTGGTCGTGACTCTCGTGTTCGCGGTGCAACTCGACCAGCCGGTTGAAGGTCCGGTACAGGTCGAGTTCCTGAACCTGTCCGTCGATGCCGATCTGGACGTAGCCGTCACTCGAATCGAGGTTGACCGCTTCCGGTCTGGTTTGCTGCTCGGTCATGGGTCGCTTTCGTGAGGGGTTAAAGGCCAAGGATGTTGTTCGGTTCGTCGGGCCGGCCGAGGGCCTGGACAAGGTCGCCCGTCC
>JANLUE010000146.1:0-5144 GCA_031363325.1 Gemmataceae bacterium | reverse complement strand
CGGACTTGTGGCCGCACTGGTCCATGATGGACTTCATGTTGGCGGGCTCTTGCGTGACGCCGCCGTGGACCTCGACCCAGATTTCGACCCCGAACCCATCGGCGATCGAACCGCAAGCCTGCAGGGCCTTGGCGATCTGTTCCAGCGTCTTCTCGAGGTTCGCCCCTTTCGGAAGTCCGTTGGGTCGGACCTTCACGCCAGTCCCGCCGAGGTCGTGAACGAGTTCGACGAACTGTTTACACGTATCGATGTTTTTCTGAACGACCGCCGGGTCGGGCGACTGGAACTCGCAGACGCTGCCGCAGCCCCAGAACACCACGCCGCTGTCGGCGAATTGCTTCCGGACCTCTTTGCGTTCGTCGGCCGACAATGTGGGTTCGACGCCGTGCTTGTGCGTCGTTCGACACTCGACGGCCGCGATGCCGACCGACTTGCAGACCTTCAAAAGCGTGGGCAGTTCCCAGTTGGCGGCCGTGTTGTAAGTGACCATGCCGAGCTTGAATGGCGGCGCGGAGGGGGAACTCGCGGGCGCGGCCCGAAGCGACGAGGGGGCCAGCGCGGCGCACGCGGCCGAGGCGGCGAGGAAGTTGCGGCGGTCGGGGTTCATCCGATTCTCCGGATCACGCGGGGGTCGAGCGTGTCGGCCATCATCGCGTTTCGGAGGCGTGACGGCAACAATTTACGGTGCGGTCCCGTGGAATTCGGCCGGGAAGCGAAAGTTACGGCCGCCCCGCACGGAATCCCGATCCGTCGCGGCGAGTGGGGTAAATCTTCCTGCCCCGATGAAGTAATCTTCCGACACACGCATGAAATTCCTCGCCGCGCTGACACTCGTTGGTTGCGTGGCCGCCCAGTCGTTCGCCGAAGAGCCGCCCCTCCTTCGGTTGACGGACCTTGGCCGGCCCGGCCCCGGCGCGAACGGCAATCTCGTTCGCGTTCGCGGATCGGTCACGTATTGCGACCCGGCCTCCGCATACATGGTGATTCAGGATGGTGACCGCGGTGTCGGCGTTCGCATTCCCGTCGAAACCACGGCCTTGCGCACGGGTCAACGAGTCGAATTGAATGGCCGACCGCGGGGCGAACACTTCTTCGACGCGTCCGCCGTTCGCGTGATTGATGAGGATCGGCCACTCGCACCAATTGAACTGACGGGCGACGAATTTGCCATCCCCAATGAGAACCCACGCCGGGTCGCGGTGCGGGGAGTGATTCGCGCGACCAATCGCGAAGGCGGCCGACTGGTTCTTTACCTTCGAGCGGGCAACCATCGATTCCGCGTTTATGTCCGCGAGTCGCCGGGTGGCCCCGAAGCCTGGGAGCGCCTCATCGATTCGGACGTTCGCGTCGTCGGCGTGGCGGTGGCACTCTTCGATCAAGCACCCAAGAAGCGCCCGATCGGCAACAAGCTCGTGGTCCATCGGATCGACGACATTGAAGTCGTCCGGCCGGGGCCAACGCGGCCCTTCGCCCTGCCTCTCACACCGGGCTCGGCGATCCCCGCCGCGAGCGAACATCGCATTCGCGTCCGCGGCCAGGCGACGGGCCCCGTCGTCGAGGGGAATCTCGAACTCAACGTCGATGACACCAAGGTTCGCGTTCCCGTGGGTGCCGACTACGTGGCTCGAGCGGATCAACCCTTCGAAGTGGTCGGATTCCCGACTCGACAGGATGGCCGAGTCGTTCTGGAGGACGCGGTCGTGCGCGGCTTCGCTCCGCGCGTCGATGCGGAAGATTCCGAGCTCGTGCCCGTCCTAACGACCGTGGCCGAAGTCCGCCGCTTGACCAAGACCGAGGCGGAGCGGAAGTTGCCTGTCCGATTGCGGGCGACCGTCACGTACCATCAACCGTCGAGTTCGGTGTTGTTCGTTCACGATGGGCGCGAGGGGATTTACGTCATGCAATGGCCGGCGAGCGAACGCATGGCGTCGGGAACAGTTGTCGAGATCGACGGTTTCACCGATCCGGGCGAGTTCGCGCCGATCATTTACGCCAGTCGAATTGTGACCCTTCGGGAAGGGGACCTGCCGGCCGACGTTCGGCTCGGCTACTCCGACATGGTCGGCGGTCGGGCCGACTCGCAATGGGTGAGTTTCGAGGCCGTGGTCCGAGCGGTTGGCCATCGACCGGGCGAGGGGGTGCTCACTTTGCGTTTCGGGCCGGCAACCGTTGAGGCGATCTTTCCCGGCATCGGCGAAGCGGAGCTGCGTGGGTTTCTCGGCGCGACGGTTCGAATTCGCGGCGTCTGCGGCAGTTCGTTCAATCGAAGCCGGCAATGGGAGAACCTCAATTTTTGCGTCCCATCGACTTCCTTCGTCGAAATCCGCAAGCCCGGACCAAACGACCCCTTCGACGTTCCCGCCCGCACGGTGGCGAACCTGTCGCACTTCGATGCCGACCGCGATGTCTCCGAGCCGATCAAGCTCCGGGGCACGATCATCTCGCGGCGCGGCACATCGTGTGTCATTCAAGATGAAACCGGCGGCGTCTTGAGCGAACTGCAATCTCAACAGCCCGGAGACGTCGGCGAATGCGTCGAGGTGCGCGGCTACTTGACTCATCGCGGTTCGGGCTGGGCCATCGAAGAAGGCCTGATCCGCCTGGCCCCCGAAGGGCCCACGCCACAACCGATCGACGCCATTCCCCAAGAAATCGCCTTGAACAGACACGACTCGATGCTGATCCGCATCGAAGGGACCGTCGTCGATCACTTTCCGGCGGGTGCCGGCGACCATGCGATCCTGCTCCGGGCGGACGATCTGGGTGGGCCGCAAATTCTGTTTCCTGTCATCTTGCCGCGCTCGGAGTTGACGCCGGAACTCGCGGCCCTCAAGCCGGGCACGCGGTTGCGAATCGTTGGGGCCTGTTCCGTGCCGACGGACCACTTGCTCATCTCGTCGTTCCGAATCTTGCTGCGTGACGCGTCCGATGTCGAGATCGTCGAACGCCCGCCGTGGTGGACGACGTCCCGCGCCTGGACGTTGGTCGGCGGCCTCCTCGCCTGCGCCGTGATCGCGTTCGTCTGGGTCTATACGTTGCGGCGACGTCTTCGCAAAAAGACCGCCGAAGTGCGAGCCCGGCTCGAGCGTGAGGCCGACCTCGAAGCGAAGTATCGCGAACTCGTGGAAACCGCGAGCGACGTGGTCTTCACGCTGGACGCGGCCGGCCACGTTTCGTCGATCAACCAGGCCGGCCGACGCCTGACCGGACTGAGCGAGGGGCAGTCGTTCATTCATCGCGTCACCGCGTCCTCGCTTCCGGACGCCCACGATCTCGCCGCCTGCGAAGCACCCATCAGCCGCGAAGTCGGGCTCGCCGGATCGAGTGGCGCGGTCCTGCTCGAAGTCAACGCTCGCCCGGTCGTTCACGATGGACAGTGGCTCGGCATCCAGGCGATCGCCCGCGACCTGACCCAACGTCGGCGACTCGAGGACGAACTGCGCCAGTCGCAAAAAATGGAGGCGATTGGCCGATTGGCCGGCGGCGTCGCCCACGACTTCAACAATTTGCTCACGGTCATCAACGGCAACGCCGAAGTTCTGCAAGCCCGCTCGGACCATTCGTCGGCCGAGTTGGCTGGCGAAATTGTTCGGGCCGGCGAACAGGCGGCCGGCCTGACTCGGCAACTCCTCGCTTTCAGTCGCAAGGGCGTCGTCTCGCCGAAGGTCATCTGCCCCAACGACGTCCTGCAATCCGCCCAGCGCATGTTCGCCCGACTCGTCGGCGAACGCGTCGACGTGATCACCGATTTGGACCCGGACATCGGCTGCATCAAGATCGACCCCGGGCAACTCGAACAAGCCTTGTTGAACCTGGCCGTCAACGCACGGGATGCGATGGGCGCGAGTGGAACGTTAACGTTCCGCACGCGGGCCTGGATCGGGCACGCGCGCATCGAAGTGTGCGATACGGGCCACGGCATGGACGACGAAACGCGTTCGCGCGCCTTCGAGCCGTTCTTCACGACCAAGCCGGCCGGCGAAGGGACGGGCCTCGGGCTCGCCACGGTCCGAAGCATCATCGATCAGGCGGGCGGCCGAATCTGCGTTCATTCGCAGTCCGGTCGCGGCGCCAAGTTCATTCTCGACTTCCCACTGTCCGGTGAGTCCCCCGCGCTCGCCGACCCGGCACCGAGCCTCGCACACCCGGACAACAACCGCGAGACGATTCTGCTCGTCGAGGACGAACCGGCCGTGCAATTACTCGAGCGACGCGTGCTCGAAATGGGCAAGTACACAGTGTTGGTCGCGTCCACCGGGGCCGAGGCGCTTCGGTTACTCGACGAACATGCCGACGAGATCGACCTCCTGTTGACGGATGTCGTCATGCCCGGAATGTGCGGCCGCGAGTTGGCCGAACGCGCCGCCGCCCGCCGGCCTGGCTTGCCCGCCCTGTTCCTCTCGGGCTACACGCCGGACGAAGTGCTTCGCCAGGGCGTGCAGGCCGAGGCCGCCTGGTTTCTGCAGAAACCGTTCACGCCATCGAGCCTGTTGACCAAGGTTCGCGAAGTCTTGGCTCACGAGGATTCGATCCGGGCCGGGACCGCCGAGACGGTTCGATCGCTCTCGGAAAGTGCGCACATCGATTCGCGGCTCGCGAGCGTGAGTTGATCAGGTGATTGCGTAACTTCGCGGAACTCGATCCTACTTGATTGAAGTCGCCTTAACCGTGCTGACTACGAATCGGGTTTGCCCGCCCGACGTTTCGCACTCCACTCCAGCCACTCTTCTTGGCACTCGGGGCACCACCAGATCGTACGCCCGGCAACCCTGCTAGCGTCCAGGCCTTCGGCATATGGAAACTGTGTGCCGCGTGCCTGAAAGAACTCCTGATCGCGATCCATGTGGGGGGCGGCGGACGCTTCGAGGAGAACTCGTGCTACTACTTCACATCCGTGGACGTAGCAGACGGCGAACGCCTCGGTCAACTCAACATCGAGCAACTCGTGTTCGGGATGGAGTCGGACGAATTCGTTCCACTCGGCCACACGATTGAACCGTCCCGGGCCCGGTGCAACGGACGTGCGCAGGAATCGACGGTACTTCTTCGGGCCCAAGTGAGCCGCAAGCGCCTCCTGGATTTGCCGAATTCGATTCGGCACCCGCCGGGCCGGAGTAATTGTCGGCGATTCCGATTCGGCGTTA
>JANLUE010000122.1:0-3065 GCA_031363325.1 Gemmataceae bacterium | reverse complement strand
CGCAAGGCCAACACGAGATCGCCGCAACCCATCGTACCGGCGTCCCACGATTCGTCGGCGTCGGGCACCGAATGGGTTGCGGTCGCGGACTCCTTCGATGCGGCGACTTCGGTCGCTTCGACGCCTTCCAGACGTTCCGCTTCGGCCCACGCGACCGCGTAACAATCGCGTCTCGCCACGTAGCCGCGCACGTCGGTTCGCAGTTCGTCGGCATCTCGGCCGAGCCCCTCGGCCAGGCACGCCCAACAGCGCACGGCGTTCTTGAACCCGAGGGCGATGCTCGCGACGGCTTCGCGAGCGGAGTACGCCGTCCGGCAGCGCTGACACTGGCCGCCGACGAGCAACCGAAGTTCGCGAAGGGGTAGAGAATCGTCGGCCGGTTCGGTCATGCGAATTGGCTCGCCGTTTGTCGATAGCCTCGGCGCGACTCGAACGCGCGACCTGCCGCTTAGAAGGCGGCTGCTCTATCCAGCTGAGCTACGAGGCCGTTGCTGCAATTCTATTGTTCGTCCTGATGGGACACACGATCGCCGGGAAAGGTTCTCGGCGGACATATCATGGCCCAGTCCCCCCTGGGAAGGAACCGCTCGCTTGGCCGCGACTGTCGAATCCGATCCGATCGTCATCGAACTCGGCGCGCCGACCGACCGCCGGTCGCGGCTCACGGGTCGCGAGGGCGTGCTCTGGGTCATCGCGGCGGCCGTCCTGATGGTTACGGGCATCTTGAAGGGCATCAATCTCGTATTGATCCTGGCTTATGTGTTGCTCGGATTGTGGGCGATCAACGTCGTACTCGCGCGACGGTCGGTTCGCGGCCTGTCCGCCAAACGACCCCCTCGACCGCCGATCACTGCGGGCCTTCCAACCGAATGGCCCATTGATGTGAGTCAAGTTGGCCCGGCGGGCGGCAACTGGATCCTGGAGGAGCGGGCCGGCGACAACCTGGCCCGGTGGTTGACCGTCCGCCTTGGCGATGGCTCGTTTCGCGTGCGCGTCCGCGCCACGTTTCCGCGTCGCGGCAAAACGGTTCTGGCCCCGCTCACGGCCCGCAGCGCCTTTCCGTTTGGGCTGTACACGCGAAGCATTCCCCTCCTGGCGGCTGAAGACCTGGTCGTGCTCCCTCGGCCCGCCCGCGTCGATGGCGATCGGCTCCGGGCGTGGCTCTTTCGTTCGTGGTCCGGGCGAGAGGCCGAACGGCGCAAGCGTCGGCGCATCGTCGAACGCGAAGCCGAGATTCACGGACTACGCGACTACCGATCGGGTGATCCGCCGCGACACATTCATTGGAAGGCGACCGCCCGGCGGCAGAAGCTCACCGTCCGCGAATTCGAAGACGCTTCGCCGCCGAGACTGTTGCTCGTCGTCGAGCCGTGGCTGCCAATCGTGCCGACGCCGGCCGATCGCGAGGCGATCGAACGAGTGATATCGTTGGCCGCGGGCGTGGTTCGCGAGTGGCGACGCGAAGCTGGCGCTCGCTTGACGCTTGTATTGGCCGGCCCAACGCCCGCGGTTCTCGATGGCCCGCCCGGCTCCGGGCTGACCGAGCGAATGTTGATCGCCCTCGCTCTCGAACCGGGCGGGCCCACGGGCGACATGACCGTCGCGATCGGCTCACTCAGTCGGGCCGCGTTCGCGAGCCCCGCGTTGGTCATCAGTACGCGCGCCGACCCACCGATCCGCGCGACGATCGGCGGCGGGCTCGACCGACCCGTCGCGATCGCCCACGTTGGCCGAACCGACGCGTGGTATCAGATGCCATAGGGTCGCTCGACCAGCCTTCATTCGTCATCTTCCTGATTGACTCCGACCAATATCTATGGTGAGATGGCTCATCCCAAATCGGAGTCCGAAATGCGCTCGCCATCTCTCCTGTTCATTGCACTTTTAACGCCCGTCGCTTTTGGTCAGGCCGTGCCGTCGCGCGAGCCATCGAGTACGCATATCTTTCCGGCCGGCGGGCAACGGGGGACGACCGTCAAAGTGCGCGTCGGCGGCGAGTGTTTGCCGCCGGGCATGAAGTTCAAGCTTTCTGGCGAAGGGCTCGTCGCGCCGGCCATACTCGGGTCGGAAGCGAATCCCAGGGGCGAGCCATCGACACGTCGGCCACCGCGCGATGCCGACGGGGCCGGTGCGGCGGTCGCGTATCCGCGTGAGTTCGAGTCCGAGATCGCGATCGCGGCGGGTGCCGAACTCGGGCCACGCTTCTGGCGCGTGACCGGGGCCCGGGGTGGCACACAACCTCGGCCGTTCCTCGTCGGCGACTTGCCGGAGTTCATCGAGACCGAACCGAACTCGCGGCCAGAGCTTGCCGAACGCGTGAAACTGCCGATCGTGCTGAACGGCCAAATCGCCGGCGAACGCGATCAGGACTTCTACGTGTTCGCGGCGAAGGCGGGCGAGCTTGTGACGTGCGACGTGCTGGCCGCCCGGATCGGCTCGCCGCTCGACCCCGCGCTCACCATCACGGATGCACGCGGCAATCGCATCGAAACCCAGGAAGTTCGAATCGGCGGCGACCCGGTCCTGGCGTTCAAGGCTCCGGCCGATGGCGACTATCGCCTGCACGTGGCCAACCTCGGCTTCCCCGGCGGGCCGTCGTTCGTCTATCGAATCACGCTTGCGACCCGCCCGATAGCGGCCTTCGCGTTCCCGCCCGTCGGTCGCAGCAACGAAACGCAATCCGTCGAAGTGTATCGCTTGGCGGGCGCGGGCGAGATGGCCATGTCCCGCGAAGCGGTTCGATTCCCGGCCGCGACCGGGCCATTCCGTTCGCACGATGTGCCGATGGTCGCGACCGATTGGCCCGTGGTCGTCGACTCGGGGACGAACAACAGCGCCAAAACCGCCCTGGACATGCCCGTCCCGGGCGAAGTCTGCGGTCGGTTCCTCGGGGCCACCGAGGAGGATTGGTTTCGTTTCACCGCCAAGCCCGGCGAACGTCTAACCATCGCGAGTCGGCCAGTGCCCGATTCGCTCGCCGTTCCGACGTTCGCAATCTTCGACGCGGCTGGCAAACAACTCGCCACGGCGAGCGCGGTCGACACACCCGACCGGGGGTTCGAGTT
>JANLUE010000120.1:0-4077 GCA_031363325.1 Gemmataceae bacterium | reverse complement strand
CGCAAGAAGGCCGAGGCGGTCGTCCGCAAGAAAGCCGACGCCGATGGGGTCGCCCACCGCAAGGCGACCGACATCATCTTCGTGGGCAAGGGCGTGTCGGCCCGGCTGAACGATCGCGTCTCGGACGTGGAGAAACTAAAGGCGGCCGACATACCCGTTCTTGCCACACCAGCAGACGTGGCGGCCGCACTTGGATTGACGATTTCGCGGCTCCGTTGGCTCTGCTATCACACCGAAGCCGCTACGCGAATCCATTACGTGCAATTTGAAGTGCCGAAGAAATCGGGCGGTACCCGCACGTTGAGCGCTCCGCATCGAACGCTCGCGACGGCCCAAGAGTGGATCCTCGCCAACATCCTGTCGCGGCTGAAGGTCGAACCGGCCGCCCACGGCTTCGTGCCCGGACGCTCGACGTTGACGAACGCCGAGCCTCATGTGCGACGCGATGTCGTGATCAACATGGACCTGGAAGGGTTCTTTCCGTCGATCGGCTTCGCCCGCGTTCGCAACGTGTTCCGATTGCTCGGCTACTCCGGGGCCGTCTCGACATTGCTCGCCCTGTTGTGCACCGAATGCCCGCGTCGCAAGGTCGTCTACGCGGGCACACCATACTTCGTGGCGATCGGCCCGCGCGGCTTGCCGCAAGGCGCCTGCACGAGCCCGGCCCTCTCGAATCAAGTGGCTCGCCGCCTCGATCGTCGACTCGCGGGGCTCGCCCGCAAACTGGAATTGAACTACACGCGCTACGCCGACGACCTGACTTTTTCCGCGGGCTCGGGCTTTCGCGACAAGGTCGGCTACCTGATCGCCCGCATTCGCCACTTCGTTCAGGAAGAAGGGTTCGCGGTCAACTTGAAAAAGACCCGCGTGCAACGACCCGACACGCGGCAAACGGTAACGGGCCTCGTGGTCAACGACAAGCCGGCCGTACCACGCAATGAGGTGAGGCGACTGCGAGCGATCCTACATCGGGCCGACACCGAAGGACTCGCGGCCCAGAACCGCGACGGCCACCCCAACTTTCGCGGCTGGGTCGAAGGCATGATCGCCTATATCGCGATGGTTCAGCCCGAAATGGGCCAGAAACTGCGAGCGTCGCTCGCGACGATTGACGAAGCGGCGACCTGAACCGTCTCGGCTGGAATCAGGGGCCAAGCGGGCGGCCCGATCGCGTCCCTGTTCGTCTGCCCACTTTATTTGATGTGGCCACTGACCCTGAGTGGTTTTGCCATTCGCCGCCCGCGCCGGCACCGGAGATTGACCGGCTCGACACGACGAGCGGACGATCACCGAGCCTCGATGGTTCGCCCCATGCCGACGGCCGGCGGCTTGGTCGACAGGACTCGCCCCGTCTCGGCGTCGACGGTGATCTCGTCGCCGTTCGGCGTCACGCGAACTTTCACAACCTTGGCCCCGGCTTCCGTTGAACGAATCACCGAATGGATTCCATCGGCCTGCCCGCCTTGCGACAGTGGCTCCGCGATCGGGCCGGAAAAAGGCGCGTTGGGCGGCGGGGTCTTCGTGGATTCGCGCCAGGCCATTGCACCAAAGGCCAAAAACGCCGTCGCGGTGGTGGCCAGAATGACAATCAGGGGAAGTTTTGTGAGGCACGCGGATGGAGTGGACATGGTCATCACGCAATGGAGAGGGGGGTCCATTGGATGAAATGCCAGGGCACGTCGTCACGGCACAACAATTTTTCGAATTTGGGGTCTATTTTGGAATGGGTCGGAAATCGCAAAATCACCGCTTGTCTTCACTGAGAGGCGGCCACTGGTGTTCGAGTCCTTCGCGTTCGATTCCGACAACCTCGGCCACCGTCAGGCCAAACCGCTCGGCAACGACTTTGCGAGACATCGGAACCGACAGGCCATCGTCCTGCGCTCCCACCAAGGCCGCGAACGCCGCGGGCCGACTGACGGCACCCGATCCCTTTTCCGGCAGATCGTTCAACATCGGTCGGCATCTCCAACGGACTCGGGTACGGCACATCGACGGAACGATTCGGCCACCGTCAATAAAATCGGCCCCGGGTCGCCCCGAGGCCGGCCGGTGATTGTCGCCCAAGCAATCAGTCGGCGAGGCTATTGAATCACTTCGCCGACACGATTGCAAGGGTAATCGAAAATCGGTCGGGCTCAAGCCAAATTGTTCGCATTTTGCCCCACATGACCTGGAGTTGCGAAAGACGCGTTTCAGGACTGGGCCCGTCATTCGGGACCGGAAGTTGTCGGAATCAGATTTGGGCGTGGCGTTGCCGAAGGCGAAATCGGGGCACTGTACGGCCGCCACACTCCGCCCGCCCTCACTTCTTTCCGACTTCCACCGTTACATCGTTTGGCCCGGCGTTCACGGTCACGACCTGGGGCAACTGCGTCGGCGCGTTCGTCGACTTCTGCTCGGTGCTCGGCGGCAGGTACATCATTCGATACTTGCCGGCCGGCGCGCCCTTCGCCTTCTTCTGCGAGACGGCGTGCGTCGTCTGGGCCTCGAACGTGCCGTCCGGGTTCACTTCCGCGTTGACGACGATCGTCGACGAGTCCGGGTCCGGCCGGAATTGCAAAAGCCCGCCAGCAACGGGCGTACCGCCACGCAGGACCTTGCCGGTCAGCGGGTGGAGTTCCGGGAGGTCGCCGGTGGGCTTATTGTCCTTGCAACCGGCGAGTACAATCATCGCTCCGAAGAGAACGCAGCAACGAATCAGCATACGTCAATTCTCCGGGATCGCCTGACCGTCCTGGGGGTCGTTTAACAGGGCCCACGTCGTTGGGTTCATCGTGCCGTTCACAAACCGCACGCTGCCATCGCCGAGGCAGACGTTCATGCCCGTCGAGTGGCCCGACTGCGGCCGATCGGGTAGGCACGTGTTGTAGAAGTGCGGCTGAACCTGAAACATCGGGCTGGCCGGAAAGCCGTACACGCCGTTCTTGCTCGGCCCCAGGTTGTAGCCCGGCCGCCAGACGCTATTGGCGTCGGCCCAGAGGCTGCCCCACGTGGCCGTGCCATCGATGTTCCCGCCGTTGCCACAGGTGCCGTACATCTCGGAGAAGATGATCGTGTTCGAGAGACCGTCTTTCACCGCGGCCGTCAGGTTCGCTTCGGAAACGGTCGAGCCATTCTTCGGGTCGCCGAACACGTAATTGTTACCGCCGTAACAACTCGCCCCCCAGTACATCGCCCCGCCGTGGGCGGTCTGGTTCATGCCCTTCGGCGAAATCGACGGGTCGGTCGGGCAGATCAAAGTCTTGACGACCTGGAAGTACTGGCCGCCCGCGTAGCCGGTCGGCGTCAGCAAGCGGAAGAGATTGTCCTGTTCGATGTACGGGAGCAGGAACTGGAACATGGTGTAGTTGTGTCGGCCGTAGCTCGAGGAGGCCGACGTGAAGCAGCCGGGGTAGTTCGGGTCGGCGCACGGGGCGGTCATCGGCGGGACGATGCCCCGCGTATCGCTGATGTTGTGGACCGCCAGGCCGAGCTGCTTGAGATTGTTGGCGCACTTGATCCGGTTGGCCGCCTCGCGGACCTTCTGGACGGCCGGCAACAACAGACCGATCAAAATCGCGATGATCGCGATCACGACCAAAAGTTCGATCAGCGTGAAGGCGTGTCGGGCTCGACGCATGGGAAACTCCCGACGGGAAGAAATGAGAGCCATATTTGAGTCTAAACGATGGGTCGGCGAGTGCAAGGGGAAAGGGGACGTCTCGCCGGAATGGTCGGCGGGCCTTACAATCTTCCCTTTCCCAAGTGAGGTATCGATCGATGCAAGCCACGAAGGCCGTCCGCAAGGCCCGCAAGCGCCGTCGCAAGACCCAGCAGAACACGACGTTCAAGACGAAACGCGTCTCGACGAAGAAGCGATTTAAATAGTCGGAGGCGGGCGACGTGAGCGAGATCAGTTGCTTGGTTCTTACGCCGGAGGCGTTTCAGCCATTAGCCGGCGGTTGAGCGCAGCGACACCGCCGGTAGTAGGTAAGCGATCACACCAACCATCGACCCCGGAGGGGTCGCAGCACCGTCCCGTTTCGATTACTCAAGATATTGAGGATCGTATTCAATCTCGGCCTTGGCCAAAAG
>JANLUE010000061.1:0-1091 GCA_031363325.1 Gemmataceae bacterium | reverse complement strand
TTAGCCCCGGCCGATGGCTTCGAGGCCGGGGTTGCAGTCGCACACGCACACCGACTCGAAAAACGCTCTAAAGTTGGATGTGGAAAAGAGGTGAGGGCACGAGAGTTAGTCCCGGCCGGGACTCGCAACCGGCCGGCTCTCGTGCCCTGTTTGGTAGGGAGCTAATTGGTTATTCACCAATCTGTCACCGGGACTCGCAACCTGGTGACGAAGAACCAAGAAAGCAAGGGGTGTGCCAGAGGGCCGATCGTTGTTGCAATGCCCAATATCCCCAGGAAAAACAGCGATTCCGGCGGGCCGCCCAATCCGACCCCAATTCTTGCCTGAGCAATCTTGCGTCGATTGCGCATTTCCGCAACGCGGCCTTGCGCCGTTCCGAAACACCCGTTGTCCGCCAAGTCGATCGGCCGTAGTTTGGCCCCATGTCTTCCGATCTGCGAGTGTCGCTCGGCCGCCTAGCACTGCGCAACCCGGTTCTCGTCGCGTCGGGCACGTTCGGCTATGCCCGCGAGTTGGCCGACCTCGTCTCGTTCGATCAACTCGGTGGAATCGTCCCGAAAACGGTGACCGCCAAACCCCGGGCCGGCAACCCGCCACCCCGGACCGTCGAAACGCCCTCGGGCCTGCTCAACGCGATCGGCCTCGACAACGATGGCATCGATCATTTTCTCGAACATCACTGGCCGTATCTGCGGACGTTGCCGACCGCGATCATTGGCAACGTGGCCGGCGAGTCGGAAGACGAGTTCGTGGAACTCGCCGCCAAGATGGGCACCGCCGACGGGCTCGCGGCGATCGAACTGAATCTCTCGTGCCCGAACGTGGCCGGCGGGATCGACTTCGCGACCGACCCCGCGGTGACGCGGCGGATCGTCCGCCGCTGTCGGGACGCTTGCCCGCTCCCATTAATCGCCAAGCTCACGCCGAACGTGACCGATGTGGTCCCAATCGCGAAGGCCGCTTGCGATGGCGGCGCGGATGCGGTTTCACTGGCGAACACGGTGCACGGCCTGGCCGTGGACTGGAAACGCCAGCGGCCGATCCTCGGCAACGGCACGGGCGGGCTGAGCGGGCCGGCGATCAAGCCGATC
>JANLUE010000011.1:0-3263 GCA_031363325.1 Gemmataceae bacterium | reverse complement strand
TCGCGCCAGCTCACCGATGAGGTTGGGAACTGCAAGCGGCTCATATGTCCTACCCGAGCCGACCGGAACGATCTGTCCGGAGCCAAGAACCATCTGTCCCGAGCCGACCGCAATTATCTGGGCCATTCCGAATTGGTTTTTCTCGATCACGTACTGCTCGGCGACCGGCCACAAGAATTGGGCCGGAGCGAGCGGATCGGCCTCGGCGAGTTCCACGGCACGTTTCTTCGCCATTTAGCACCGTAACCAATTCGTAACCATTAATCAGGGTTGCCATGTACCCGAAATCGGTTACCATTCCGTGATTGCTTATGAGGATACACCGGCCACCGCCGGCATTCAAGCATGGGAAGGTTACGAAATGGCAAAGAAATCTGAGGGCGGACTCAACCCGGGCCTATTCGAAGACGGCACACTTTCGCTCGTCGAGGCCAAGAAGTTCTCCGGTTTGAGCCGGAGCACACTGTACGGCCTTATGACCGCCGGAGCGCTCAGATATTCGAAGGTCGGCACGCGCGGACTCATCCCCCGCCGAGCACTGGTCGCCCTTCTCGCCCAGGGCGTCGCGAACGTGGCCGACAACGCTTCCTGAATCCACCAACGCCAGCGACCCCTGGGCCGCGGCACAACCAAAGGAGGGGCAAATGTCCCAACCGATTGAAGACTTTTGCTACGTGGCGGAACTGATGGCGGATAACGGCATACACGCCAAACCAGCCGACGTGATGAAGGCGTTCACAAGCTTCGCGAAGTTTGGCAACTCAGAAGCTTGGAGAGGCGGACCAACGGCGCGGCCCCTGAACCTGTCGCCACCATCTGACCGGCTATTCGGCATCGCCCCGAACGTCCCCGACATTCGTGGGCATGAGCACCGCCACCGAACTGCTGAGCCTTCGCGATGTCGCCGATATCCGCGGCGTCAATCGCTCGACCGTCTGGGACTGGACAACCCGCGGCCTGCTCGCGGACGGCCAACGCGTCCGGCTGGAATCCCAGATGATCGCCGGCACGTTGTTGACGACGCGCGAGAAACTCAACGCGTTCGTGCAGGCGACAACCCCGGAACAAGAATGAAGCTTGCATCGATCGACACGCTCGACCTCAAAGCCCCGTTGGGGGCGTACGCGTCGGTCACGACCGCGTGCGATCTACTCGCGCAGGTCGGGTGTGTCGTGGGGGTCATCGCGACGACGGGCGGAACCGTGGTCGCCGGCCTGCAGGAAGTGCGAGAGGCCAAGCGGCGAGGCATCGCGAGTGTGCCGGCCGTCAGGGTCGGCAGTCCTGCCGAAGCGATTGCGTTTTTGGCGAGTGTATTTTCGGAGTGGGTTCGGGCTGGATGCCCGCGAACATGGAAGTGAAGTTGCAGCCGGCCCGCCGACCAGAGCGGGCCGGGATGCGAAGACCATCAGGAGCATTCACGGTGCCCCACTGCGATTGTACACACGACCTGCGGTCTCTCCACCACATCGGCATGTGCGACCGCCACGTCGAGCCGGGCGAACTCTGCATCGTCTGCGACGCCGAGGAGTGGGTCCGCCGACGGACCGAGACGGCGGACGGCCAGCCGCGGTGTCAGCGCTGCGGCCGCGTACATCGCCAGTGGTGGAAGTACGCCGCGTGCGTGCTCCACCCGTGCGAGTGGACCCAGGGCCGCGGCCCATGGGCGAGCGTCGCAGACTGCCCACGTGGCCGGACGGCGATCTTGCGAGACACCGAGGCCGAGGCCCGCCAGCTCAAGGAGTGGGTCGACGCGACCAGATGCGGCGGGGCGTGCATCGGCAACCATCGCGTTGTCGATCTCCGCCGGGTCCGATGCTCGCGGAGGTCCGCATGATCGCGACGCAGGCCCCCTCAACTGACGCGAAGGCATGGGCCGCCCGTGCCGATGAACTCGTTGCGTGGACGCTCGAGCGACTCGTCAACCGTGTCGATGCGTGGGGCGGGTACTCGCCATCTGGCACATGGACTTGCCCGAAAGTTAAAGAGAGACTCGCCGGCAAAGGCCCCTTTGTCGACGCGAACCGCTTGCGTCGACACTTCTGTGCTACCAAGCGTGGCGACGTTGTTGGTCTGCACAGCGGGAGCGTCGGGCCAGACTCAACCGCGAAATGGATCGCCGTTGACATCGACGCCCACCATGAGACCGACGACCCGGCCCTCAACTGGACGCACGCCGCCTATCGGTTCGGCAAGATCATTGAGTTCGGCCTAACACCTTTACTCACAGACAGCAATGGCAAGGGCGGGTATCACCTGCGAGTTCTGTTCAACGCGCCGATTCCGTTGGCGGTTGCGTATGACTTTGGCGAATGGCTCTTCTCGGCCGCCGATGGCGAGATACCGCACGAGGTATTTCCGAAACAGCGCGAACTAACAGATATTGACGCAGTGCAGTCGAACGGCGAGCCCGAGGGCGGCCGCTACGGAAACTGGCTTCGCGTTCCGGGTCGACATCACAAGCGGGAACACTGGTCGCAGATATGGAACGGTACGGCCTGGCTCACGGGCCACGATGCCATCAATCACATTTTGGCACTGAACGGCGACGA
Organism: Gemmataceae bacterium; assembly: GCA_031363325.1. Taxonomy (GTDB): domain Bacteria; phylum Planctomycetota; class Planctomycetia; order Gemmatales; family Gemmataceae; genus SIAJ01. Next base: position 714 of record JANLUE010000011.1, on the reverse strand, counting down.
TCCGGCCAGAGCGTTAGATTGGCACGCCGAGTTCGAAGCCGAGTGTGAACGTGCAGCAGAGAAAGCAATCGAAGACGCAGTGCAACGCGTCTACCTCGACCCGACCGGACCGGCGGCCGGTCGCCATAAGAGTTACGGTCAAGCCGCATTGAAGGCCCAATCTGATTTAGTCGCATTGGCCCTGCCGGGCGACCGGCACGTGGCCGTACGGGGCGCTGCTTACTCTCTCGGACGACTTGTCCCGCACTACCTCGACCCGGACACAATCCGAGACGCCCTCGAAGGAGCGGTAAGGATCTGCGGCTTCGAATCATTCGAGTCGGCCCAAAAAACAATTGCGTCCGGCATCGCGAAGGGACGCGCAAACCCGAAGCCACCATTGACCAACGACCAGCCGACCGCAACTTTCAACCCGAACGGCAAACCCGTCGGCGAATCAAACGGGCAAACGATTGGGGAGCGTCTCAATGCCCGTTTTGGCCACAAGCTCAAGGCTGCCCAGGCCAAACGTGCCGGCCAGAACCCGGACGCCGACGACTGCGAGAAGGAAAAGGCCCCACCCGACGAAAAGCAGAAGCCCCCGCCACCTCCCCCGGAAGTTGAGTTGATCACGCGTCGGATGTCGGAGCTACGGGCCCGTCCTGTTCGCTATTTGGTCGATGGCCGGATTGCGTTCGGAAAGATGCATCTATTCGGCGGCCGCGGCGGGAGCGG
>JANLUE010000001.1:0-7382 GCA_031363325.1 Gemmataceae bacterium | reverse complement strand
CCACGATCTTGCCGTCGTCCTGGACCAGCATGTCGTCAGGCCGGACCTCGGTGTAGTCCGGCAGTTGCTGAATCACAATCCCGTCCGCGCCGAATGTGGAATCGAGCAGTCCCGCCGGGGCCGTGCGATCTTCGAGGCATCGAAGTGAAAGTCGGGAACGGCGGACGGACATGGTGAGATCTCGTGTCGGACGGTAAGACGGGCGAGAACCAACGGAAAAATTCATGGTGCTGTCTTGCGGACGTCCCAGATCAGCACGGTCGTATCGAGGCTCGCCGAGTACAGGCGCGCCGAATCGGGGGCGAACTTCAAACTCGAAACCTCGGCGACGTGGCCGCGAAACTCGCGGGCGAGCCGACCGGTTTTCGCCTCGACCAAGCGAACCGTCGTCCCGATCGTCCAAGCCAGCCAGTGGCCGTCGGGGGAGAGTGCCACCGGCGAATGGCCGGTCATCCTTGGCCGATCGAGGCCCCAAAGTTCCGCCATCGTCGCCGAATCGCGAACACAGATGCGAGTCGGGCTCACCGTTGCGATCGACTTGGGGCCGAATGCGATCGCGCTGGCGTTCGGCCGCTCGCCCGCGTTTTCCCGAAGAATGCACGCCTTCACCACGTTCCAGACCGCCAAGCTGCCATCGTGGTAGCCGACCGCGAGTTCCGGGCCGTCGGCCGCGAACGCCAGGCAGCGTGGTTCGGCCTTCGGCCGTATCAACAGGCCCCGGCTCCTGCCCGTCGCTGGGTCCCAGACGCGCAGGCCACTGGTACCGAGCCCGACGAGCGTCGCCTCGTCGGGGGAGTAGGCCACCGCGTACATCAACTCCGGCGGCCCGTCGCAAACGCATACTTCCCGGCCGGTGTTCAATTCCCACACGCGAACGCGATTGTCGGCCGACCCGGCGATGTGCCGGCCGTCCGGCGATACCGCCGTCGCAATCGGATTGGGGTTCTTCGGCTCGATTCGCTCGCCGCGCTGGCCGGTCGCGGTGTCCCACACCTGGAACCCATCCCCGGCAAACGTCACGAGCCGTTCGCCGTCCGTTGTCAGGCCCATGTTGTAGACACTCGCTGCCGACGCCGAGCCCGGGTGACGCTCCCGGCCCGTCGCCGTGTCGAACAAGCGAACCGTTTGCCAGGAGCCGCCGACCGCCAGGTTCGCATCGTCCAGTGAAAACGCCAGGGCCGCCGTCCCGCTGGCAACCACGACATCACGAACGAGCGTCCCGGCCCGCCAGTCCCAGAGTTGCACGCGACCATCGAACGCCGCGCTCACCAAGACGTTGCCGTTCGACGATATCGCCAGCGCCGGGGACATGATTCCCGGATTGAGTCGGCCGATTCGGCCGCTCGTCGCCAGGTCGAACAGATGGATGCCGCGCTGCGTGCCGAGGGCCAGAACGTCGCCAGCCGGTGCGAAGGCGACGGCGAGCGCGTTCGGCTCCGCACGCAAGTGATTCGTCAATTCTCCCGTGGCGACGTTGAACACGAGCGCCGATCCATCGAGTTGGGCGGCCGCGAGTCGGCCCCCGTCGTTCGTGAACGTCAGGGCCACGGTGCCCCCGGTCGCGGCAAGTTCGCGTTCCCTGGCACCGTTCGGAGAATACATCTCGATCTTGCCTTCGACGCCGACGGCCAGCCGACCGTCGGGTGAAATCGCCAACACGCGCGGATGCGAACCGTTCAGCGCGACGCGGCGAAGTTCGCGGCCGGTGGCCGTGTCCCAGACCACGCACGCCTTGTCGTTCGGGCACGCGGCGAGTCGACTGCCGTCGCGACTCACGGCGACCGCCGTCGTCGTGAGACGGTCCGCCGTAACAGTTAGCCGATGTCGTCCGGACCGAACGTCCCAGACCTGATTCGCCCACTGTCGGCCACTGGCGACAATGCCGGTTCCATCCGCCGTGAACGCCAACGACTGAAGTTGCCCACCATGCCGAAGGCGACTGGTCCCGAGTCGAGCGATCGCGCCCGGCGGCAACGGATCATCGACCGCATTCGCCCGGGCCAGAGGTTTCGTGTCGCCGGGAGGCGCATCTGGATGTCCGCGACTTACGGCAATCGCCCCGGCGATTGCGAACGCGAAGCCAAGCCCGACCGCGATTGGCCAAGCGCGGGCGAGCGACATTTGCCGTTGAACCTGGGACGCGAGCGTCGCGACGGTCGAGGAAACGAGTCCGGCCTCGCCGTGCGCGCTCGAGGCCGCTCGAACGGCGGCCATCGCCAGTTCGGTCGGAACGGTCAACGCGAGTCCGGCGGGCACCCAGGTGCGAAGCAGGCGAGTTCGCAACATCGCCCGGCCGCGCGATAACCGACCGGCGACCGTCCCTTCCGGCCAGCCGAGTTCGCTGGCGGCTTCACGCAGCGAACGGCCTTCGAGTTCGCACAAGACGACTGGGATTCGATACTTGGCCGGAAGCCGGGCGATCGCCACGTCGATCACCTCCCGCAATTCCTTCGAGTCGGACGACGTACGGGATTCCTCCGGGCGAGCCATTTCTCGCTCCTTGGTTCGCCGTCGCGCCGCCAGGGCCCGCGCCTTGAGCGCCGTTCGCCGCGCGACTCCGAACAACCAGTTGCCGACTACTTCTCGATCCGCCAACACGGCGGCTCGACGGGCGAGAACGACGAACGTCGCCTGGAAGGCGTCCTCGGCGTCCGGACCGGGGCCCAGCACGCGACAACAGACGCCGAGCACCATCGGCCCGTGCCGCTGGACGAGCAGTGCGAAGGCGGCTTCGTCCCGGCTCTCGGCGAATCGGCGCAGCAGCGCTCCGTCGGCCATGGGCGCGCCGGCCGTGCGGGCGGTCCCCCAACGCAAGTGGAACAGGAATTCTCCAAAGCGACTCTTCGCCATGAGCCCCTCATCGCCGGCCGCACGGGCCAAGCAACATGGAAGTGCCGGCTCGCGAGGCGGATCATACGTTATCTTGCCCGATTCCGAGAATTTGGCTGAAAAGATCAGCGGCGGCGGCAACGCTCTCGGTCGTCGCGCGCCGATCCATCGCGAAGCCGTATGAAGAACGGCAAGCGAACATTCGGAGTTCCAACGCATGAAGCTCGTCTTGATCCCCGGCGACGGTATTGGCCCGGAAGTGACCGACGCGGTCCGCACAGTCGTGGCCGCGACCGCGGCCGACATTGAATGGGTCGTTGGGCCGGCCGGGCTCGACGCGGCCGCCACGCTCGGCGATCCGTTGCCCGAATCGACGCTCGACCTCATTCGCCGACATCGCGTCGCGCTCAAGGGGCCGTGTACCACGCCGGTCGGCAAGGGCTATCGGTCGATCAACGTACGCTTGCGGCAGGGCCTCGACCTGTACGCGAGCGTTCGGCCGGTTCGCACCCTGCCCGGCCTGACGACTCCGTTCGAGAAGGTGGACCTCGTGGTCGTCCGGGAAAACACGGAAGGCCTCTACGCCGGGCTCGAGCATGTGGTCGTGCCGGGCGTGGTCGAGAGCATTCGGGTCATCACGCGGCCGGCGGCCGAGCGAATCGTGCGCTATGCATTCGACCTCGCCCGCACGCAGGGTCGGCACAAGGTGACGTTCTGCCACAAGGCCGACGTGATGCGAATGAGCGACGGATTGTTTCTGAAGTGTGCCTACGAGGTGGCCGACGAGTTCCCATTCATTCAGTTCGACCAGAAGCCGATCGACAACGTCTGCCTCGAACTCGTGCAGGATCCGACGAAATTCGACGTGCTCGTTATGGAGAACCTGTTCGGCGACGTGATCAGCGATCTCTGTGCCGGCCTGGTCGGCGGGCTCGGCGTCGTGCCGGGCGCGAACCTGGGCACGCGCTACGCGGTGTTCGAAGCGGTGCACGGCAGCGCCCCGGACATCGCCGGCAAGGGCCTCGCGAACCCGATCGCCTGTCTACGCTCGGCCGCGATGATGCTCGAACACGTGGGCTACCGAACCGAAGCGGCCCGCATCGAGCGAGCCGTCCAGACGACGTTGGAGAAGCGCGTTGGCTTGACCAAAGACCTCGGCGGCGACGGTTCAACGGACACGATCACTCGCGCGATCGTCTCGCACCTGGCGGCGTAAGGTGCGATCATTCGCTACCGCCGCGCGATTCGGCGGGCCGCGTAGCCGCTCGCGAGGAACCACTTCGGCCCGGCCGGGACCGTCGGGGTTGGAGTCGGTGTTGGCGGCGCGGTCGTGCCAGCGAAGATCGTCGCGTTCGCCACGTCGTTGGTGGTCAATAGCTCCGGAGTCGTAGTCGTGGAAGCGGTCGCGATCGGCCGATAGGTGCCGCGCGTCGGGGCCCGGAACGTGATGGCCAGCGTCTCCGACGCGCCGGCGGCCAGGTCGCCGATCGTCCACTTCTTGGTCGCGTCGTCGAAGTCCGCCGCCGGGTTGGCCGAGACGAACTCCAGGCCCGCGTAGGCCAGCGTGACTTCGGAAGCCGTCGCAGTGAGCGTGCCGAGGTTCCGCACCGTGTAGGTGATCACTACGTTGCCACCGGGGGCGATCGTCGTGTCGCTGATCGTGCGGGTGATCGCAAGATCGGCGGACGCCTGTTCGGCGAACGTGTACCCAGTGGCCGTCGCCCCGCTGGCGAGCGGAATGCCGGCGAATCGGTCGGCTTGAAGGACGCCCCCCGAACTGCCGACCGTATCCGTCCCATCGCGATAGCCCATCGGCTGCGTTTCGGTGATCGTGTACGTGCCGGGCCGGAGGTTATCGAAGCGATAGACGCCGTCCGAACCCGTCGTGACCGTTCGCGTGATGTTGGAACTCACATCGTCCGAGCCCGTGAGCTTGATCGTCACGCCCGCGATCCCGAGTTCGCCCGTTCCTTGCGTTCCGGAATTGTCCGTGTCGCCGAACACAACCCCCGCGATGCTCGCGGTCTTCAATTCGCCGAAGTTGAAGCCGGTGCTCGTGGCCGACGTGTTCGTCAGGTTGATGTTCGTGAATTTGTCGGCCCCCACGGTCCCGGCCGGGGTGCCATTTTGTTCCTTGCCGTCGAAGAAGCCGGTCGGTTGCGCTTCGGTAATCGTGTACGTTCCGGGCGTCAGGCTGTTGAATACGTAGTTGCCGGACGAATCGGTCTGCACCGTGATGGCCGTGATCGCACCCGAGACGATGCTCGTACCGGTGAGCGTGACGCTCACGTTCGGGATGCCCGTCTCGCCGGTGTCCTTCGTGCCGTTGCCGTTCAAGTCTTCGTAGACACTCCCGCCGGTCGAAACGAGCGGAACCTCGGCGAAGCGATAGTTCGTGGCCTGCACGTTGGCCCCAAGCACGATGTTCGAGATCGCGTTCGCCGCGATCGTTCCGCCGGCCGAGCCCGCGCCGTCCTTGCCGGACTGGTTCGGCGGAGTCGTCGGCTGAGTCTCGGTGATTGTGTACGTGCCGGCGGCCAAGTTGGTGAACTGGAAGTTGCCGTTCGCATCCGATTGCAACGTCAGGGGCGCGGTCAAAGCGCCGCCGGTCAAGGTAATCGTTACTCCGCCCATCCCGGAGTCCGGGCCATTGAACGAGCCATTGTTGTTGTAATCGAGGAAGACTCGGCCCGCGATGCTCGCGGTCGCCGGGGTTGGTTGGAACACGCCGAAGTCGATCGTGTTGTCGGTCGCCATCGTGCCGAGCACGACCGACCCCGAACGCACCGTCCCGCCGGAGCCGAGCGTGCCGGTCGTTGTGCCGTGGTCCTGATTGTTGGTCGCGCCGGCCGGGGCGGGCTCGAAGGCGTTCGCCGTGCCCGTACTCGACTGGAACGAGAAGAGCGGCCCGCCGGCGTTGAAGTTGGCGGCGGCCAGTTCGACAATGTACGTGCCGGCCACGAGGCTGCCGAACGAGTATGCTCCGCCGGAGTTCGTCGTGGTGGTCGCGATCTGGGTCGTGCCGGCCGAATCGAGCAAGCGAACCGTGACGCCCGCGAGGCCCGGCTCGGTCGTGTCTTTCGTGCCGTTGTTGTTCAGGTCGTTGAAGACCGTATCGCCGACCGTGAAGTTGCGGAACACGCCGAGATCGAACGAGAAGTTTGTACTGGCATCGGTATCGCCATCATTCGTCGGTTCCTGACCAACTGTCACGGTGCCGAGCCCCGTCTCGATGAACCCGGTCGAGCCAAGCAGGCCGCTCACTTGGCCGTTGTCGTCGGAGTCGATGTTCGTGTCCGGATCGGGCGTCAGGCCGCCTTCGTAGTTGCCCGTTGGTGATCCGTTCGTGCCGGTACTACTCGTGAGGCCGGCGAGCGCGTTGCCCGTGAGGAAGTTGCTCGCGGCGAGTCGAACTCGGTAATCGCCGGGGTTCACATTGGCGAACGTATACACGCCCGCGGCGGTCGTGGTCGCTGTTTGAACGATCGCCCCACTCGGATTGACGAGTTGGACCGTCACGGAGCCGATGCCCGTTTCGGCCCCATCGAGTAGGCCGTTATTGTCGAGGTCGGTCCAGACCGTTCCACCAACGGTGACGGTCGGCGTCGGCGCGACCACTCCGAAATCGAGCGTGAGGTTCGTATTCGCGTCGGAGTCGCCGTCGTTTGTCGGTTCGCCGTTCAGTGCGAGTGTGATTGTCGCGGAGCGTATCACACCGTTCGCCTGACCCAGTGTCCCAACGAGTGCTCCGTCATCATTGCTGTTTATGTTGTCGTCTGGATCGGCCGCGGTCGATGTGCTACTCACATAGCCGACCATCACACCGCCCGTCAGGAAGTTCGTGTCCGCCAGTTGGACCTGATAGTCGCCGGGGGTCAAGTTGCCGAACAGATAGTTGCCGGTCGAATTCGTGGTCGTGGATCGAATCACGGTCCCGGTCGAATCGAGCAATTGCACGAGTACCCCGGCCACACCCGATTCACCCGTATCCAGCGTGCCGTTGTTGTTCGTGTCGAGGAACACGCGATCGCCGAGCGAAACGGTGCCGGCCACGGCCGGTTGGCGAACGCCCAAATCGACCGTCAGATTGGAATTGATGTCCGTCGTCCCGGCATCGTTGTTCGGCGACTCGGCCGCCGGCTCGCCGCCGATCGACAGCGTGACCGGGGCCGTTCGGATCGACCCGCCGGCCTGACCGAGCGTGCCGCTCGCCGAGCCGTTGTCGTCTCCGTCGGTCGCGTTTGTATCGGCGTCCGGCGTACTCCCGCCTTCGAAGAGCCCCGTCGGCCCGGAACTGCTCACGAATCCGACCAATGGTCCAGTAGTAAGGAAGTTCGAACTCGCGAGTTCAACAATGTAGTCGCCCGGAATGAGGTTCGTGAAGAGGTACTGGCCGGACGCGTTGGTCGTCGTCGAAGCGATCGATGTGTTGGGGTTCGCCGCCGTATAGAGGTTCACCGCCACGCCGGCGACGCCGCTTTCGCCCGAGTCTTGCGTACCACTGTTGTTCGCATCATTGAAGACGATGTTGCCGATGCTCTGGCGTCGGAACA
>JANLUE010000615.1:0-4988 GCA_031363325.1 Gemmataceae bacterium | reverse complement strand
GAGGGCGAAAGCCCTCGCGGCCATCGCCGCGGCAAGAAACATCCACACCGTGGACGACCGCGAACGCGAGGCCTCCGAAGCGTGAGCGGATGAAGTTGTTTCCGGAGGCGTCTGGAGGATTGCAACGTGACAAAGCTTCTGATTCACAGCACCGGGACGGGGATGTGCTCCCTGACCGGCAAAGAGACCGACGGACTTACCGTCTCGTTCGAAGACGGGACGGTGAAGGAGACGTTCCTGTCGTGGCGAGGTTTCAAGCAACTTCTCGGGCTGAAGTCCGGGCAGAAGCCCGAAGCAAAACCGGTGACGGCAGTGCCCGTGCCGGCAACGGCGCCGAAAGCATAAGGAGGCCGCGATGCAGCTTTCCGTGCGTGAAGCCGCTGAAAAGCTCGGCGTTTCCACCGCACTGGTGTACGCGCTTTGCGCCCGGAAGCGCATCCGCCACGAGCGGCACGGCCTCGGCCGCGGCACGATCAAGATCACCGACGAATCGCTGGAGGAATACCGGCGAACGGTGACCGTGAACGCGGAAACAATCACCAAAGCTCCAGCGTGAACCCGGGGCCTGGCACGCCACGGCCCCGATTCACCCTTCATGCGTCGCAGATTCGGCGCGGTCATCCGACTGCCAGAGCCTCGACCCTGACGAGCACATCTCTCGCGCGAAAGCCCTGATTTCGGGCCATTTCCCGCACCGGTCAACACCACCGAAATTCCGTGGGAGATTGCGATGTGGATCGATGTGTTCGTGCGCCCCTTCAGCGATTGTCGCCAGACGGTCAGGCAAGGAGGTGCCCCGTGAGTCACAAACCCCGTGACAAACCTGGTCCGCGCAGGAGGCGGCGTTTGCCGACCAATGCAGTCCTAGTTCTTGCCGACGACTTGGCGGCGAACCTGAACCATCCCTTAGCCGCGACCGCACCCGAGTTGCGGGCAGCCAGCCGCCTTCGGCTGATCGCGTCAGTCCTGGCACGGCTGGCACGCGGCGAGAAACCTCGATCGGAACGTCAGGTAGAATAGTAACTGATCCGGCTTCGACGGACCGAAGCCGCCTGCAAGGCATGGAGGCGATTTTGGGCGAGCGTTCGACGAAAGGAAACCCATGCGACGGACACACACCAAGACAACTGACAAACCGCTGCGGATCGCCGGATACGTGCGTGTCTCGTCGCAACGCCAAGTCAACGAAGGCGACTCGCTTCTTGCCCAGCAGCACGAAATCGAGCAGGAGGTCGAGTTCCGGAAGCGGCGGGAGAATCTACAGGTCACATCGCTGGAGTTCTACGTCGATGCGGGGAAAAGCGCCAAGGACCAGAACCGGCTCCAATTACAGCGGCTGAAGCGAGACATTGCCGCAGGCAAGATCGACCTCGTCATCTGCTTCAAGCTCGACCGGATCACCCGAAGCCTGAAGGACTTCGTGGACCTCTGGTCGCTGTTTGCTGAACACGAGGTGGATGTCAGCAGCCTGCGGGAGAAATTCGACACGTCGATGCCCACTGGCGAAGCGATGGTCCAACTCATCATGGTCTTTGCTCAGCTTGAGCGGCGGATGACGGCCGAGCGGACGTTTTCGATCATGCGAGACCGGGCCGATCGCGGCTTGTGGAACGGCGGGCACGTTCTCGGTTATCGTTCTGTCCAAGATGATCCTGGCAAATTGGAAATCGAAGGAGTCGGGGCAGCCATCGTTCGCCGCATCTTCGACAGCTTCGAGGAGCTTGGCTCCGCTGGAGCCGCCACCCGTGCATTAAGCGACCTTGGCATCCGTTACCCGATGTTTCGTACCCGTGGAGACAAGCAACGCGGGGGCAAACTGTTCACGAAGCAAAAAGTAATCGGCATCTTGCGTAACTCCGTCTATGTCGGACAGATTCGTTGGGGTGAGGCCGTGAAGGACGACTGCCATCCGCCCATCATCACCCGCCAGCAGTTCGACCGCGTTCAATTACAGCTCGGCAAGATGCTGGTGCGGCGGATGAACCTGAAGAAGCCCAAGGGAAGGATGTACCTGCTCTCGGGTTTGCTGCGATGCCCGTGCGGAGCGCACATGGTCGGTGCATCGGCCCACGGCAGCCGGGGCAAGAGCTTCTACTACGTTTGCACGCGGCAAACCCATGAGGCGGGAAAATACTCCTGCCAGTCCTCTCGCATTCCGGCCGAGGCGTTGGAGAACGCCATCATCAGTCGCATCGGCGAACTCGGCCGGCTTGTGGAGGCCCGCGACCGCATCGTCCAGGAAGCGGTTGCCTGCTTGGATGGTGAAACCGTCCGTCTGAAGGACGAGGAAGACACGACGAAGCGTTCGCTTGGCCAGATTCGTGCGGACATCGGCCGGCTCGTCGACGTTCTCAAGTCGCTCGGGGCCAAGGGGCTCGCCAGTGTACGAGATGAACTGGAGCGGTTGGAGGCCGAAGAAAAGCGGCTGGAATCCACTCTGACACAGATCGCCAAACGCCAAGCGCCCGTCGAGCGGATCGGCCGGGACGCCCAAGCCTTCTTGGAGACGTGGCAGGATGTCGGCGAACTGCTCGATGCCGCGACGACCGAGGAACGGCTACAGATCCTGCAGCACTACATCGAAGTGATCGAACTCGGAAATATCGACCGGGAGACCCGCACCGGGACGTACGCCCTGAGGCTGTTCCCCGAAGTTCGGCCGGATCGAGGTTTTGACTTCGGTGACGGGGGTGGCAACGGCCCGGACGACGTAAATTCAGGCCCGGAAACAACGAACGGGGCCGTTGCCACGAATGGCAGCGACCCCGCCGTGTTAACCGAGGACGGCTTTGTTCGCACAACCGTCCAGAAAGCTCCCCGACCAGGACTCGAACCTGGAACAAACCGGTTAACAGCCGGTTGCTCTACCATTGAGCTATCGGGGAATTCGACACCACCTTTTTAAGGCCCCGCTGGTCCGTGGGCAAGGGGACTCATTCAATAGCCTTGGTCCATTCTCCGGAGCTTCCGCATGCGCCTTGCAACCCTCAGGACTTCCCACGGGCCGCACGCGGCCTTGCTCGTGGGCGATCACTACGTCGACTTGCCGGCCACCGATCGGGGGCTGCCAAACTCCGTGCGCGAGTTACTCGCGGATGAGTCGCTCCTCGCGGCCGTTCGGCAAGCGGGCGGGCGGGACAACGCGGTTCGCATCCCCGTCAAGGACGCGCGGCTGCACGCTCCGGTTCACGATCCGCAAAAAGTAATTTGCGTTGGGCTCAACTACAAGGATCACGCCATCGAGAGCAAGATGGCGATTCCGAAGGAGCCCGTGCTGTTCAGCAAGTTCCCATCCGCGCTCATCGGGCACGGCGAGGAGATCGTCGCGCCGAAGGTGAGCACCAAGGTCGATTACGAAGCGGAACTCGTGATCGTCGTGGGCAAGCGGGGACGCAAGATTGCCGAGTCGGCCGCCATGGACTACGTGGCGGGCTATGCCGTTGGGCACGACGTGTCGGCCCGCGACTGGCAGCTCGAAAAAGACGGCAAGCAATGGATGGTCGGCAAGACGTTCGACACGTTCGCGCCGATCGGTCCCGTACTCGTCACCAAGGACGAAGTGCCCGACGTGCACGCGCTGGGCATTCGGCTACGACTGAACGGCAAGACGATGCAGAACAGCAACACGGAACAAATGATCTTCCGCGTGCCGACACTGATTTCGTACCTGTCGCAAGTGATGACGCTCGAGCCGGGCGACCTGATCTTCACGGGCACGCCGCCGGGCATCGGCCATGCGCTCACGCCGCCGGTGTACTTGAAGGCCGGCGATGTGTGCGAGGTCGAGATCGACGGCCTGGGGACGTTGACGAACGCGGTCGTGAGCGATTGAGGGCGAGCGGAGCGAAGGTATGATGAGCGAGTTTGGGCCTCTCCCTGATCGCTGCGCTCGGAGTATTTTTTGCTCGCACCCAGCGCCGAGCGAGCGAATCCTCTTCGACCAGATTCTGGCGCAGACGCCGCGCCGCGTCCGAGGTATAGGCAAGTTCACGTCGCCCGAAGGTCGATGAACTGTTGTGACGCCCATCCGGGCTGCGATCCTCGGACTGTCCGTGGCGGGACCGCTGTACGCGAGTTCCCCGCCCGAGAGCCCGCGCGCCGACGACTTCTTTTCCCAACTTGGGCTCGCTCGAACGGTGCCCGAACGCGATGTCTGGGGCGTGGCCGAATCACCGCCCGCCAATTGGATGACTGCCGCTGGCCCGGTGGCCGGCACGATCTCGGCCTCCGGGACCGGGGCCGACTTCCAGCAACTCCTCGACCGCGTCTCCGAAGACGGGCCACGCCTGACGACTTCAACCGATCACTGGAACGGCCTGAACCGCGATCCCGGCTGGTGGAGATATCGGGTCGTTCGCACCGAGAGTCTTTATCGCCTGGCGACCAAGCTCGAACTGCCCGATCCGTTCGAGGTCCGCTCGTCGCCGTTCGGCGGTCGCGACTGGAAGGCCGAGGAGAAGATGCAAATCCCGGTGCCGATCCCGGTTCCGGTCGCCGAGCAACTCTTCGTCTACGGCCAATTCAACGGCAGCGGCGACGCGCTGAACAATCAGATGACGGCGTTGACTGGCAAGACGGGACTCGGCTTGAAGTGGTCGCTGTTGTGGAAGACCGAACTGCAACTGAAGTACGGGGCGTTGTTCAACTACCCGGAACTATACGGCCCAACTCGCGGCATCGATCGCGCCAAGCCGGCCGTCGAAGTCGTGGCGACGGTCCCGTTGATCGGCCCGTGGCAACTCGAATACACTGGAGCGGCTCTGCCCGCCGTCTCGCGCGCCGACCCGGATCAAATTCGCCAGGAACTCCGGCTCGCGTTCCCGCTTCGTGGCGATGGGGAATTTGAATTCGGCGCTCGTTACCGGTGGGAAGATGGCCCCCTCGCGACCCCCTGGCTCGATCGAGCCCAACTGTTCCTCGGCGTGAAGTTCCGGCATTGATGCATCACCGCACCGAACTCGCGACCCGGGTGCCGATGTCCAGGAAGC
>JANLUE010001478.1:0-1989 GCA_031363325.1 Gemmataceae bacterium | reverse complement strand
CCCGAGCCAAATCCGCCGACCGCGAAGCGGTCGGAGTCTTCGAGCCGCTTCGGCGACTCGCAGATAGCCCCGGCCGATGGCTTCGAGGCCGGGGTTGGAGATCGCAGACCGCGCTCAGAGTCAATCAGGAGTTTTCCAATGTCCCTCCGTTGCCTTTCGATCGTCGCCCTCCTCCTCGCGTCGGCCGCGCCGGCTCGCGCCTACATCGAGGCGGCCATGTCCCTGGGGGACGTCATCAATCAGTCGAGCATGATCACGATCCTGCGCGTCGCCCGCGTGGACAAGGCGAACAAACTCGTTGTCTTCGAAAAAGCCGAGGACATTCGCGGCAAGTTCCCGACTGCACAGGCCCGGCACATTCTAGCTGGCCAACTCCGAGAGGGTGAGATCAAGACGATCCTCGACTGGGCGGAGCCGGGCAAGACGGCGATCTTTTTCGCCAAGGATGGGGCCTGTGAAACGTGCATCGATAACTACTGGTACCAGATTTACAAACAGGGCGAAGACCTCTATGCGATGAGCCACGGCGAACCGTTTCTGCTACGGTCTTTCGCGGGAAAAGCGGACAAGCTACCCCCCATCGTGCGGGCGATTCTCGACGGCAAGGAAGTGGCCGTCCCGTGCATGGAAGACAACAAAGACTTACTCCACAAGCGGGCCGGGCGCATCCAACGCCTAAAGTGCTCGCTCAAGCTTGTGACCTACGATCCGAAGCGCGACTTCATGGGCTGGGGCGGCGAGGACATTCGCCGAATCCCAGGCGGCACGGGCTTCAGCCACATTGGCCCGCTCGCGCGCCTTGATGCCGAGGCGCGTTCGATCTCGGCCATCGATTTCGATGGCGACGGCAAGATCGATGTGTGCATCGCCGCGACCTCGGGCGTGAGGCTGTATCAGAACCAGGGCGAGTCCTACAGCGAAGTCACGTTGCCGGGCCTGAAGGGCGGAGCCCGGTCGGCGGCTTGGGGGGACTTCAACGCCGATGGCAAGCCCGACCTGTTGCTCGCCACGATCGATGGGCCACGCCTGTTCGCGAACCTGGGGGCCGGCCAATTCCGCGACGATACCGCGATTCTGCCGAAGGACGCTGCCGGAGCACTGGCCGTCGCCTGGATCGATGCCGACTCCGACGGCAAGCCGGACATCCTGATCGCCACGGCCTTCAACGGCCTGCGGCTGTATCGCAACGAAGGATCGAAGTTCGTTGATGTGTCGACCAAGTGGGGTCTGGGCCCGGCGGGGTTGGCGGGCGAGGCGCGCGGCGAATCGCTCTGCGTCGCGGACTTCGATGGCGATGGCCGACCCGATTTCCTGCTCGCGGCCGGCACCGGGATGCTGTTCACGAACACGGGCGCTCGCTTCGAATTGAAGTCCGATAGCGGCCTCGCCTTCGACCCGCGTTCATCCCCGACGGTCGGCGATTTCGATGGCGATGGCCTGCCCGACGTGTTCGTTCCCGGTGCGAAGTGTCGACTCTTCAAGAACACCGGCAAGGGCCAATTCGTCGATGTGATCGATCGCTGCGGCGACCTCGCGAAGCCAATCATCGGGGCCACGTCGGCCGCCTGGGGCGACTTCAATAACGATGGGCACGCCGATCTTGTGATCGGCTGCCTGCGTGGCTCGAACCGTTACTTCGAGAGCAACGGCGACGGAACGTTTACCGACAAGTCGGCCGAAGTTGGACTGAGTGGCCGCGTTTACAACAGCCAGGCCGTCGCGTTCGCCGACCTGAACGGCGATGGCAAACTCGATCTGTTGCTCGCGAACGAAGGCCAGGAATCGGCCATCCTGTTCGGCAACAAGGAACTGCCGAGCAAGGCGACGCCGCTCGTCGTTCATGTGCCGGGCGAACTGGTCGGCGGTTCGACGGCGGTCCGCGTCACCGGCAAGGGCGTGCAACTGGCGAAGTCCCCCTCCGGCGGCGCGGGCCGAGGCCAGCCCGACCTCGCCCCGCGCTTCGTGCTCGCACCGGGGGCGTATCAAGTC
>JANLUE010000605.1:0-6643 GCA_031363325.1 Gemmataceae bacterium | reverse complement strand
CGGCCGTCGGCCGCGAGCAAACGGCCCTCACGTTCTGTTTGATCGAAGTGGCGGCCGCTCTCGTTTCGGCCTGCCTCGCCAATATCTCCGGCCCCGGATCACCGTTCGTTACGTTGATCATTGTGGTCTTGACGCTCGGCCCGACCCTCACGGCCGCCGCGTTCGGGGTCGCCGCCCGTGTGGCCGCGCTCCGAGTTCCGCCCGACAGCCTGGTCCGTACCTCGGCGATCGCCAGCTTGATTTGCTCGATCGTCGCTCTCGGCTGCATCGTCTTCGCCGGGTTCGCGTTCCTGCTCAGCATCGAATCGAACACGTCACGCAACGAACCGTTGATCGTCGTGGCCATCGGGGGCTTGATCGTCTCGAGCCTGGGATCCCTCGCCACCTTCGCCGGCTTCACCGCCCAGGTCGGGATGTTCCTGCGCTCGGAGGAAATCAGCCGATCCGTCGGTCGAGCCGCGACCGCAGCGACCGTTTGTGTGGTTGGCTTGGTGGCGATCGGCGGACTAATGTCTCTGGCCGCCATGGCCTCACGTCCGTCGTACGGCCCGTACGGATACTACAACGACGGCCGCGACATGATCTACCGGGGCATTGTCATAATCATGTTGCCGTTGGCCATCGTCGTCATGTTGGTGATGTATCACCGCCTGCTGGCCGCGACGAAGCGGGCCGTTCGCGAGTAGGCCCATTTGACACGGGTGCAGCCACTCGGCCGACACGGAGATTTGCGGGCTTGGTCCATCGCGTATTGCATGGTGTCAAGCGTTTCGCGCGAAATCCCATCGCTTTTCGCCAGCTCGCGAGGTATACTCTCTCCATCCCGCCAAAGCCCCGCACGCCCAAACCGCCCGTTTTCCGATTGGTCATTCCACATGTTTCAACATCCCGACCCGTCGCGCCGTGCGGTCCTGCAAGTCGGAGCCAGTGGCTTCCTCGGGCTGGGCTTGCCGACGGCGGCAGCAGCGCGCCCCGGCGGCCTGCCGGGAGAAGGGAAGTCGGTCATCCTCGTGCTGCTGACCGGCGGGATGTCGCACCTCGATTCGCTGGACATGAAGCCCGATGCTCCGTCCGAAATTCGCGGCGAGTTCAAATCGATCCCGACGACGGTGGCCGGCATACGAGTGTCCGAACACTTGCCCATGCTCGCGGCGCGGATGAGTCACTGGGCGCTCGTCCGCTCAATGTCGCACGGCGAGAACGGCCACCTGCCGGGAACGCATCGATTGTTGACCGGCTCGCCCATGCCGTTTCAACGCGGCACGGACCTCGACAACATTCTGTCGCGTCGCGATTGGCCGTGCTACGCGGCCGGGTTGAACATGGTCCGCCCGCGCCGCGACGGCATCCCGAACGGCGTCTCGCTGCCACACTCGCTCATCGAAGGGCCACTCACGTGGCCTGGCCAACACGCCGGCTTCCTGGGGCCAATGCACGACCCGATGCTCGTCACCCAGGACCCGAGTTCTCCCGCGTTCCAGATGGACAAGTTCGCCCTGCCGACCGGAACGGATGCGACTCGAATCGAACAACGCCGTACGCTGCTCGATCGGATCGAGTCCGATTCGGCCGACCCGTTCCGACAACAACAGGAACTGGCGTTCTCGATCCTGACGGCCGGCAAAGTTCGCGAAGCGTTTCGACTCGACCGCGTGCCGGACAAGGTTCGCGATCGCTACGGCCGCAACATGTTCGGCCAATCACTGCTCTTGTCGCGGCGACTTGTGCAGGCCGGCGTGCCGATCATCCAGGCGAACATGGGCATCGTCCAGACTTGGGACACGCACTCCGATAACTGGGGTCGACTGAAGAACCAACTGTTGCCGTGGCTCGATCGAGGCCTGGCGGCCCTCATCGACGACCTGGCCGACGAGGGCCGACTCGACGATACGTTCGTTGTTGTCTCCGGCGAGTTCGGGCGAACGCCGAAGATCTCCAACCTACCCGGCGAGAAAATTCCCGGCCGCGATCACTGGGCACACGCGTACTCGTCGCTGTTCGCCGGCTCGGGCGTGAAGGGCGGCCGCGTCATCGGCAAGACCGATCGCATCGGAGCCTACCCATTGACCCCCGGCTACACGCCATTCGACATTGGGGCAACCGTTTACGAAGCCCTCGGCGTGGACGCCGGCACGGAGCTTCGGGACCCACTGAGCCGCTCGCAACGCCTGAACAGCGGCGTGCCCATGCGCGTGTTGTTTCAAGGTTGATCAAATTGCTCTGGACGAAACGGTTTCCCGATTTGTACCATGATCGCATTCTTATCGCGAAGGAGCGCGAACATGGCGGTCAATCAACTCAAGAAAACCCAGCAATCCAAGGCGGCCCGCGAGCGGGCGCGGAAGCCCCGGGCAAACCACGAACCGCGACCAATCGCCACTCGGTCGAACGAGCCGGAAATCACCAGCCTGATCGAGGTGCTTCGCGGTCGATTTCCGACCGATACCGTCGAGGGCAGTCTGGCCGGACTGCCGAAGATTTCGGATCGAATCGACGAACTCATCCACGTCATGTACCCGGACGAACGTCCGTGGCGGACGCTACGGGAGTTTGAGTTTCTACTCGAGATCATCGCCAACGGCTGGAACCTGTCGTTGCACGCTCCGGCCGAATTCGCCAAACGACTGAGGTCCTTCCCAGTCGACATGAGGTCCGCCGTCGGCGCGGTCGCGATTGCAAAGCGTGTGAGCTTTCCGGACGACCCCCGGACGATCGTCGATTTCGAAGTCAGCGGGACGGCCAACGAGCCGCACTTCGCCATCACATCGACCTTTGACCGAGCGGACGAGCGCGACTTCGCAAACGAACGCGGGTGGGGGCACACATAACATCGTTTCGCTGCTCGAAGCAAATCGAAAAACGCTCGTCGGCCGACCCGCGGCCAACGAGCGCTGACGCGTTTCAACCGTCCGCGAAAATCACTTGCCGGGGGCCAGGTCGATGATGATCTTGCCGTCGACGATCGTCGTGATCGGCAGGGTCTCGGGCTTTTCGGTTGGGTTGTAGTGCGATCCGATTTTGGTCGGGGCCGGGGGGACCTTCGGCATTTCTTTCTTCTCGGGCGGCTTCGGGGCCGGTGCCGGCGTGGCCGGTGCGATCTCAACGGAGCCGCAACCACTCGGAGCGGCGCAAGTGTCGCACGACTTCTTGTGGCAGAGACTCGCGAACTTCGCCTTCAGGCACGAGAGCAGGCCGTGGCTCTTGTGGCCGCAGACATCGCACTTCGGCTTCGCGCACGTGTCGCACGCCGGCTTGGCGCACACGGGCTCGGGCTTCGGGCAGGTGTGGCACTTCTCGACCTTGGCGCACGGAGCGCAGGCCTTGGCCTTCTTTTCGCAGCCGCAATCGCCGATCACCACGGCCTTGCCGCAGCAATCGCCGGACAGAATTTTGCCGGACGCCGGCACGACGGCCGGGTCGGCACCCATCAGACACGCGGACAGTAAGAGAGCAGCATTCACGGGAATCGACCTCCGGAGGGGAGGGTTGGTGGCGCGAAAGAGAAGCGGGCCCGCGCCGAAACCTCCTGGGTGTTCGTGGGCCGACCGAACGTCGGCTGGCCCGTAGCGCGATTCCGGTCGCGCCGCGAATTTCTCACCGGAGATTGCCATCGAACCGCCTTCACCCCGCTCGCGAGTCTTTCCAACTTTCCCGACCGGACTCGTCGGCCGGACTTGCCACGGGTTCCTCGCGAACCCGGCGAATCGGATTGAAGGACTGCCCGGATCGCCGCGCGCGGCCCGCTTGGGTAAACTTTGACGTGCGACCTGGAGGCCGCTCGCCATGCTCCGCTTCACCAACGGTTCGATTGTCCTGCCCGACCGGGTTGTGCCGGACGGTCAGGTTCTCACGATGGACGACCGGATTCAATTCGTCGGCCCGTCGAGCGGCAGCCTTCACGGGCCCACGCTCGTCGACCTCGACGGGGGTTACCTGCTCCCCGGGTTCGTCGATCTGCACGTTCATGGCGGCAACGGGGCCGACTTCATGGATGGGACGGCCGAGGCGTTCAAGACCGTCCTGGACGCCCACGCGAAGCACGGAACCACCAGTTGCACCCCGACGACCACGGTCGCCCGGCACGATCAACACTTGGCGTTCTTGAAGTTGGTTCGCGAGTTCGCCCGCAAGCCGGCCGGCGGGGCGAAGGTTCTGGGGGCTCACATCTATGGTCCGTACTTCGCACCGGAGGCACGCGGTTGTCACCCGGCCGGGAGCGTCCGCGAACCGTCGCCGGCCGACTACGAGCCTTACTTCGCGTTCGCGAGCGACATTCGCACCGCGACCGTCGCCCCGGAACTCGCGGGTGCCGAGGCGTTCGTTCGGGCGTGTGCGAAGAAGGGCATCCGCTGCAACGCGGGTCATTCGCACGCCACCTTCGAGCAAATGGAAACGGCCATCGCCTGGGGCGTTCGGCACGTCGATCATCTGTTCTGCGCCATGTCCGATCGCGCCCGCTTGCGCCAGAAGCAAACGTACCCGATGCGTGGCGGCGTCATGGAAGCCACGTTGTTCTTCGATGAACTCACCACGGAAGTGATCGCCGACGGCAAGCATCTCGACGCGTCGTTGTTGAAGCTCGCCTACAAGGTGAAGGGCCCGGATCGACTGGCGCTCGTAACGGACGCGATGCGGGCGCTCGATCGGCCAGATGGCGAATACGTGTTCGGCCCACTCGATGGCGGCGAGCCCGTTCGCAAGTTCGACGGCGTGGGTGTGACGCTTGATGGCTCGGCCCTCGCCTCGGGCGTCACCGGGATGGACCATGCGGTGCGGACGTTCCTCGCCGCGACGGGGGCACCGCTTCACGAAGTGATTCGCATGGCCACGCTCACGCCGGCCCGGATCGCCGGCGTGGATTCCGAAGTGGGCAGCCTCGTCGCTGGTAAGAAGGCGGACTTCGTCGTGGTCGACCGCGATCTCAATGTGGTCGCCGTGTACATTGATGGCCGCAAATTCGGTTGAAGCGTCAACTTACTTCCGGAACCGCGTCACCTTCGTGGCCCCGTTGGCCAATTCAAATCGATAGCCATCGGAGAAAGCCTCGGCGAATTCTTCCTGATGCGACACGAGCAGGATGCATTTCAGGTGGCCACGCAGGTTCTGGAGTTCGTGGATCATCACCTGTCGGCCGGTTCGATCGAGGCAG
The DNA here is from genome assembly GCA_031363325.1 of Gemmataceae bacterium. Lineage (GTDB taxonomy): Bacteria > Planctomycetota > Planctomycetia > Gemmatales > Gemmataceae > SIAJ01. The sequence goes on along the minus strand of JANLUE010000605.1, from coordinate 1,494 downwards.
CCAAACCCTTCATCGATGATGACCGACTCGATCGGTCGATGTTGCCGACTGGCGTACTGGCCAATCCCGAGTGCGAGACTGACGGCCACGCGGAATCGTTGACTGCCCGACAAGAACGACACGTTGATCGGTGCCCCGCCGGTGACGCGGTTGTACGACTCGAGATCGAGGGCCCGATCCGTTCCCGTCCCCTCATCGCCACCACAAATCTTCAGGAACAGTTGCCCGTCGGAAAGTCGGTCGAGCACGCCGTTCGCGTAGCCAACGATTTGCTTCTCGGCCGTCCGGACGAGGTAGCGTTGCAACCGATCGCGACCCAGTAGCTGGGCCAGCAACATGGCGAAGTTCAGGTCCTTGTCGATCGCCAGCGATTCTTCTTTAAGTCGTGCCCGCTCGGCCACGTGTCGATCGAGAATCGCCTTCGCTTCGCGAGCCGACTGAAGTCCCTGCTCGAGTGCCGTCGCCGACTGCTTGGCACTTGTCAAGCGGGCACGTACTTCGTCGGCGGGTCGGCGTTCGTCGTCCGTGAAGCCGGCGGCCTCTTGTTCGACGGTGGCCATATCCTGTTTCAGCGACTCGATTGACGCTCGCGTGTGGGCGAGGTCGGCGAATTTGGTCGCGATGCCCTGGCGTTCGAGAGCTTCAAGTTCCGCCTTCCACTGATTTTGCTCGGCGAGCCCGGCGGCCATCGCCGTCTCGCGCCAGTTGCCTGGCAACGACTTGCCCGCCCGGGCGATCGCGTCCTTGTAGCCGACCCGGCTCGCCTCCTCGGCACTGCGATTGGAGTCGATCGTCGCCAGGGTTTCCTGAATCGTCGCGAGTTCCTTGTTCAACCGTTCGGCGTTGAGGTCCTCTTCCTGAATGAGCTTCTTCGTCGATCGGAGTTGATTGCGAAGCGTTTCCTCCTCGGCCTTCAACTTGATCTCACGCTCACGAAGCTTGGCCGGGTCGCCGTCGGGCAAGTTCGCTTTGACCTGATTGAGCGTTGTCTCGGCTGCGGTACGCTGCGCCTTCACGCCTTCGTACTTGGTGTTCGCAGCCTGCGCTTCGCGAAGCGTCGCCCGGGCGACATCGAGATCGCCGGCTTCGTTCTTCAACGATTTCAGATCGGCGGCCGACGGCCATGTGGTCGAAGTCCAATCTTCCGTGGCGGTTGGCGAAACACGCTGTCGTTCGGCCGGGGGAAGCGATAGGTAGGCGGCCTTGCACTCGCCGATGAGCCGTGTCGACTCGGCGTCGGCGAGCTTGGCGTCCTTGTCGATGTCCCGGTACGCGTCACGAAGTCGGACCAGTTCCTTGTCGGCCGCCTCGAACTCGGCGCGGGCCGTTCTCTCGGCCGCGATGGCCAGTGTTTGCGCTTCAGTCGCCTTCTTGTTCGCGGCGGTGGCGGCCTTCAGTTCCTTGTCGCGTTTGGCTTTCTCGGCCTTCAAGTGGGCGGCCGTCAACGGTTGGCCGCACGCCCGGCAATTCTTCTGGCCGTCCACTTGGCCGAAC
>JANLUE010001409.1:0-2806 GCA_031363325.1 Gemmataceae bacterium | reverse complement strand
TGGCTTGGTACGCGGCGAAGTCGACGCGTGGGCCGTGCGGTTGCCTTCGGCCGTCGCGGGCACCTTGACGGTTTTGCTCGTGTGGTGGCACTTGCGTCGGCAAGGCCGGCCGGTCGCGGGCTTGCTCGTCGGCTGCACCCTGGCGTGCGCCGTTCACTTCGCGGGCACAGCGCGGATCGGCCGGATCGATGTGCCGCTCGCCTGCGTCGTGACCGCGATCATGTTGCTGGGCAACGTCGCCTTTCGCGGAGCGAAAGGACGCACGCCCGGAAACACGGCGGAAGGTCTGTCAGAGGGCGAGCCGACCTTTCGCGGAGCGAGAGTCGACGCTGCCCGAACGGCGTTGCTCGGCCTCCTTGGCGCGATCGCACTGTTGTTGAAGGGCCCAATTGGTCTCGTGATACCGTGTGCCGCTCTCGGGGTATGGGTGCTCGTCGAACGAGTACCGCTGCGGAGGCCGTTGCTCGTCGCACTCGGCGCGCTGGCCATTTCGCTCGCGCTTGGCTTGCCGTGGTTCTTCTGGGCGAACCACGCGACCGATGGCGAGTTCTATCGCGTGTTCGTGCTCTATCACCATTTCAATCGGGCGTTCGGCGGGGCCGAGACGCTGGCCGGGCATCCCTGGTGGTTCTACATCCCAAGGCTCAGTGCCGACTTCCTGCCGGCCACGCCGATCCTCGTACTCGCTATTTGGCAGTGCCGTTGGCGCAACGACCCGGAGGCTCGGTTCGGGCTCGTTTGGCTCGCAGTGATGTTCGTCGTCCTGTCTATGTCGCGGTTCAAGCGAGCCGATTACCTGCTGCCGGCCTACCCGGGGGCGGCCATTCTCGTTGGCTGTGCGATGGAGCATTGGTTCGTGTCGCGCACGCCGCGCACGCGCCGTCGATTGGCCTGGGCCTTCGCGATTGGATTATGTCTGGTGCCGATCGGCTGGTTCGCTTTCGATCGACTCGTGACGGACAAACGGGAAGCGGCCTTTGAACAGGCCCCGTTCGCCCGGCGAATTCGCGAGTTCGCACCCGCCCCAAAATCCGTCGTCCTGTTCCGCGTCGAGTTGCATCTGCTCGCCTACCACCTCGGTCGGCCGGTCCATACTTTGGTGGAGTGGGATGATCTGGCCGCCCGACTCCGCGAGCCGGGGCCACATTTCGTCGTCACGCGGGCCGAGTTCCTCGACGAATGCCGCGCTCGCATCGGCGCGATCGAACTGCTCGCCCGCAGTGAAGACGTGGCCCGAGTGCCGCCACAACGTCCGCTCGTTTTGCTCCGAATCACCGGGCCGAAAGACACATGGCCGAACCCGAAGGACTGACGTTCGTTCTCCCGGCCTTCGACCAGGAGAAAACTCTGACCCCGGCCGTCAACGCCTGGCTGCCGGCGCTCGACCACCTCAATCGACCGTACGAAATCCTGATCGTCGATGATGGCTCGCGGGATGGCACTCGCGCCCAGTGCGATCATTTGACGGTTCGGAGCAATCGCATTCGCATTCTGGCACACGACAAGCCACGGGGTTTCGGCGCGTGCCTGCGGACGGCCCTCGAAGCGTCAACGCATCCGCTGTTCTTTTACACATCCTGCGATCACGGTTGGAACCCCTCGGACCTGGGCCGAATGCTCAAGAGCCTGGACCTGAAGGACGAATACATCGGCAAGCAGGTCGAAGTCGTCAACGGCCATCGCCGCGGCACCGTCCTGCCACGCGGCCGCAAGCGAATCAATCGACTCCATCGCTTGGTCATGCGCACGATGTTCGGCTACTGGCCCGAGCCCGCGAAGGGCTGGCTCGGGGCCGGCGAAAATCGCTTCTGGTGGAAGTGCCGTTTGCTGTTCGGCCTGCGGGTCGGCGACATCAATTGCAAGTTCAAACTGTTCCGCAAATCGGTGTTCGACCGCATCGTGATTCAGTCGGACGGCGAATTCGTCCACGCGGAATTGTTGGCCAAAGCGAACTTCCTCGGCTGCCTGTTGGATGAAGTCGGCCTCGCCGACCGACACCAACCGGGCCCGATGCCAAACGTCCGCGAAGAGTTGCGGCGCGTGTTCAAGGACCCACGCTTCCGCTCACCGGTAGCGACACCGGGACTGAATTCGCGCTCGGAGACGGAAAAGACGCCGTTGGGTGAGGCGGCTGCGAACTCGAACAACGAATGAACGCGTTTGGTCGTTGCGCTCAATTTGGTCGTGAAATCGGGGCCTTATCAAGTAGAATAGTTGGTGAGTTTTACGGAGGTCGACGAATGACGCTGACTCAAGACGACTCCGCGATGGGCGCACCGGTCAAAGACTTCTTGAACAACTTGTCGATCTCTGAAACCCCAACTGTGTTCGAGGTAAATGGCCGTCGAGTGTACATCTTGGTCCGGCCACCGGTTGAATCAACTACACGGGACGAGTGGACCTCGGAAATGAATCACCGACGGCACGACCTCGTGTTGAAGGAGATCGCCGGCAGCCTCACGTTCGACGAAGCGGTTGAACTTGCCGACCTGAATATGATTCAGGATCGATGGCTGGATCGGGTCGCTCCTCTGCCTTTTGAACATGTCCGCCGCCTCCACGATCAACTGGTCGGAGTTCGACTCGCCAATTTGGACCGTCCGACCGATTCCGAATGACGAATCCGTTTCAGTATCCGCTCACCGCACACACTCGACGGCACGGGCCCCGAGGGTACTCGGATTACGAAAGTTATCGCGCCTGGCTTCGGGACGAATTTGCCTTTCGATGCGTTTACTGTTTGACCCGCGAAGTTTGGGTTCCGGGTGGATTTCATCTCGACCACTTTGTTCCGACCTCTCAAAAT
>JANLUE010000604.1:0-5350 GCA_031363325.1 Gemmataceae bacterium | reverse complement strand
CCTTTTCGTTGCCGTGATGGCATTGTCAACCTGACCGGACAAAAAAACTTCTTTTGCTTTTTGTGTCATTTCGTGTCATTTCGTGTCATTTCACGCCGGACCTGAATTGGGCATCGCCGTATCCCCGTGCGTATGGAGTTGCCGCGGCCCGACATTGGCCCGCGCGCATCGTGCCCACCGCCAAGGGATAATTCCGCGCGGTGAATTTCGCAAGCGCGTCGCGACGAGAATGTCGAAAGTCGGGACTCGTGATTCATTCCGGTGGCTTCGTCGACACCCGGCGATGGAAACCGGTGAGATGGCATTATCCATCGGAAGGTCGATCACGTCGTTTTCGCAAAACTCTCGGCACCGACCCGGAACCCGCGCGAGACCGGAGGGTTCCATCTCCCAGGGCCGAATTCAACCAACCTTGGAGTGTCGATGAACCGATTCCTGACTTTCGCCGTGGCCTGCGGATTCGCGCTGAGCCTGACCGCCACCGCCGGCGCGGCCGAGGAGAAGAAGAAAAAGAAGAAAGCGCCTGGCCCGGACCTCGCCGCCATCTTCGCCAAACTCGACGCGAACAGCGACAAGAAAGTCTCGAAAGACGAGTTCAACGCTTTCCACGGACTCGTGGAAAAAAAGGAAGGTAAAGAACCCAAAGGCCTGGTGGCCGCGCGCGGCGAGTGGTTCAAGAAACTCGACGCGAACAACGATGGCTCGCTGACGGTCGAAGAATTCTCGAAGGCGAAGGACGCGATCGCGGCCAGCCCGGTGAAGAAGAAGAAAGACGCGAAGTAACCGCGTCGGTCGATCGAATCAATCGGCGATTCGTCGGGGACAGCGCGTAGCAACACGAGTGGGTTGCTTCGCGCGATCCTCGCCGAATCGCTTTCATCTTTCGGATGCCCATTCAAGCCTCGAACGACAAATTGCATTTCTTGGGTGCGGACTTCCCCACTACACCATCTCTCGGGAACAATTGCGCGTCGCCCGAACTCTCCCGAGGGCCCCCATGCTTCGACTCTCCCTCCTGGCGATGCTCGCCCTGCCGGCCATCGCGCCGGCGGCCGACTATCCGACGGCCACCTTGAAGAACGAACACGTCCGCCTAACGGTGTTGTTGCCCGGTGCCAACTCCGGATATTACCGGGGCTCGCGGTTCGACTGGAGCGGGCTCGTCTCGCGCGTCGAGTTCGGCAAGCACGTGTTGTTCCAGGAATGGAAGTCGCCGCACGACCCGGCCGGGCCGGACGATGTCGGCGGGACGGCCGAGGAGTTCGGCATGTTGCTCGCCCCCCTCGGGTATGCCGACGCGAAGAAGGGGGGCCGATTCCTGAAGATCGGCATCGGCCAGCTCGAACGGCCGGACGACAAGGAATACCAGTTCAATCGACCTTACAAGATTGTCGACGCGGCCCCGTGGACCGTCGAAGCTCGCGACAATCGCATCGTCTTTCGTCAGGCCGCCGAGTTGGCGGGCGGTTTCAGCTACGAGTACGTGAAGCGCGTGCGCCTGGCCGATGACAAGCCGGAGTTCGTGATTGAACGCGAACTGAAGAACACGGGCAAGAAGGCGATTCATACCGATCATTACGGGCACAATTTCCTGAGCTTCGACGGCAAACCGGTTGGGCCGGACTATCGCCTAACATTCACGGCCGACCCGAAGCCACGCGCGAAGCGACACGATCTGGCGGCTGGCGCGAAGCTTTCCGGCAAGGAGCTGAACTTCGACAAGGAACTCCTCACAGGCACGATTTACACCGAACTCGAAGGCTTCGGCTCGTCGGCCGACGGGCACGCGGTGACGGCCACCGACCTGAAGTCCGGCTTCGGCCTGACGATCACGGGCGACGCCCCGGTCAAGGAGTGGCACGTCTGGGCGATCAAGACAGCCCTGTGCCCGGAGCCGTTCGTCGAGATCAAGGTAGAGCCGGGGGATACGTTCAAGTGGTCCACCAAGTATGTGCTGTTCGGGAAGAAGGAATAAGCCGCTTGCATGCTGGGCGGTCGCCGATGTATCATCGGGCGTCGCCTCACCGTCGGAGGCCCGCCGATGTTTCAACGGACTCTGGTGTTCGCGTTCGCGCTGGTCGCATCGGCCCGGGCCGACAATGCGGAAATTCGCGTTGCGCCGCTCGTGCCGCCACCGTTGCGGCTCCTGGTCGCGCCGGCCGTCCAGGCCGAAGTGAAGCTGACCGACAAGCAGAAAGAATCGTTCGCCGCTCTCGCCGCGAGTTGGGAACTTTCCGCGGACTCGTTGCGCCATCGAGCCCTGGGTTGGCGGCACGGCACGGACGGGATCGCCGAAGTCGAAGCCCGCACGCGCGAGTTCTGGAAGAACGACCTGACCGAAGCGCAAGCGATTCGACTCCGGCAAATCCACTTTCAAGTGACAGAGCGTCAACTCGGTGAGCACGGTGCCGTGGCGGCCGCGGGTCGGCAACTCGGCCTGCGGCCCGATCAGGACGACGAAGTCACCGAACTCAAGTTCGCACGCGTCGATGAGGTCGCGAAGCTCGTCACCTCGGGGGACCGTTACGCAACAGTGCGGACCAAGGTGACGGCGGCAAACTCGGACACCTACGAGAAAATGGCCGAGATGCTGACCCGCACCCAGCGTGAGCGGTTGAAGAACCTGCGCGGGCCGGTGTTGGATAAGGCCTTTCAAATCGAGTCGGTTGAGCGAAAATCGAATCCACGCTATCCGCCGGCACTGTTTGGCCGATACGACCTCGAACTTCGCTACCTGACGGAGCCGGCCATCCGACGAGAATTGAAGGTGACTGAGGAACAGTCGAAAGAACTGGATACGGAATCGAAGAGTTTTGAACGTGATCTGAATCACAATAACGGGTTCAGCTTTGTCCATTTGGGTAGTTTGCCGAATTTCAACGATTGGACGTCTCGAGTTCTATCCGAGTCGCTCAATCCAGCTCAGCGCGAACGCCTCGGCCAAATCATGATGCAGCGCCGAGCCCGAGCGGGCCCCGAGGCCATGTGCGGGCACCCGGACGCGGTGAAAGCGCTCAAGTTGACTCAAGTCCAAAGCAACAAGCTGAGCGAAGGTCAGTCGGTCGCCGAAGTCTTGACTCGCGACCAACTCGCCGCCCGCGAAGGGCTACTGGGCAAGCCATTCGAAATGCCGCCGGGGATTGACGACCCCATCCTACCTCTGAACGAGGCCCCCATCGCCTGGCTTCCGGACGTGGCCGCACGCAAGTTCCTGTGGATCGGCCGACAACTTCGTTTGACGGAAGACCAAATTCGCCGCTTGAAGGAACTGGCCGATGAAGAGCCGAAGATGCGCGAGTTGATCGACAGCGAACTCGGATACTCGTTCGCGCAATCCGTCGGTCGTGCTCAAGGGAATCGATCAGCCGCCAACGAGGTTCAGTCGAAGTACAAGGATGTCGTCGAGGCCCAGTGCCAGAAGGTGCTCGACGAAAAGCAACGATCGCTGGCCCGGCAAATCCTGGGCGGACTGGCGAAACCATGAGCGACCGATTCAGGAACGTCCGCCGGTTGCGGTCGCCCACGACAGCGCCTAAAATACTCGAATGGCCACCCGCACGCCTGCCGCCGAGAAACCGTACCGCTGGTACACGGGCGCGAACATTCCGATGCGCGTGATCCGACAATACGCCCGCGAAGTCGCCGAGCGTTTTCAACCCGACCTGATTGTACTGTTCGGGTCGTACGCCTATGGCACGCCCAACGAAGATAGCGATGTCGATCTTCTGATCGTGATGCCGGCGCGCAATCAGATCGATCAGGCCGTTCGAATCATTCGTCACGTCGAGCCTCCATTCCCGCTCGATTTGATCGTCCGGACACCCTACAACATTGGCTGGCGACTCAAAGAACGCGAATCGTTTCACACGGAAATCACAACGCGAGGCAAAGTGCTCTATGAAAAGGGCAACGCGGGAGTGGGTCAAAAAAGCCGAAGACGACCGGCGAGCCGCAAGGCAACTGTGGCGAGGAGAACTCCCCCTTCATGATCAAGTTGGCTTTCATTGCCAACAGGTGGTCGAGAAGTATCTCAAGGCCGTACTCGAAGAGCGTGGTGATTTCATACCAAAGACGCACAATCTGATCACGCTTGTCAACTTACTCGTTCCGCATCATCCCGAACTGAAGAAATACCGTCGCGGCTTGGGCCCAATGACTGGTTTCGCCGTGACGACACGCTACCCTGGTGGCCGCGCCTCGAAGCGTCAGGCCATCGCCGCACGGCGTTGGGCTCATGAGGTTCGGCTCGCCTGTCATTCGATTCTCAACATCAAGCGTCGGCAGAATTAATCGCGTCCAACACTTTTCGCAACTCCGATAGACTACCTCCCGTCATCGCCGCACCTCTCCGAGTGCTTTGCATGCTCTCCCGATTCGCGACCGTCGCCGTACTGTTCGCGTCGACTCAAGCCGCGCTGGCCGAATGGAAGCCGGCACCGGCGCCCATCTCGACGCGCTGGGCCAAGGACGTATCGCCGGACAAGGTTCTGCCCGAATATCCTCGACCCGAACTGACACGCAAGGTTTGGCAGAACCTGAACGGGCTGTGGGACTACGCGATCACGACGAAGGACGCGAAGCAGCCCGAGAAATGGGACGGCCAGATCCTCGTGCCCTTCTGCGTCGAGTCATCGCTGAGCGGCGTCGGCAAGCGCGTCGCGCCGGAGCAGGCGCTCTGGTATCGGCGGACGATCGAAGTGCCGGCCAACTGGGCGGGCAGCCGATATCTACTGCACTTCGGCGCGGTCGATTGGGAAACGACGGTCTTCGTCGACGGCAAGGAAGTCGGCCAACATCGCGGCGGGTTCGATCCGTTCACCATCGACGTGACCGACGCGCTGAAGGCCGGCAAGGGCGAACTTACGATTCGCGTCTGGGACCCGACCGACGCCGGTTCGCAGCCGGTCGGCAAACAGATTCGAAATCCCCACGGCATCTGGTACACGCCAGTCACGGGCATCTGGCAAACGGTCTGGCTCGAGCCAGTCAATCACGGCGGGTACATTCGCGGCGTTCGAGTTGATACGAACCTCGACAAGGACGAAATCAACGTTCGCGTCAATATGGGGATCGCGTTCGGCAATCAATCGACGAGCGTCGAAGTGCTCGATGGCGATACCGTTGTGGCGAAGGGAAGCTCCGGGCCGTTCGCGGAGCCGATCAAGCTGCCGAACGCCAAACGCTGGTCGCCGGATACGCCGCACCTCTACAAGCTGCGTGTGTCGGCCGTCGGCATGGATGTGAACGCGGGCCGCGACGAGGTCGAATCGTACTTCGCGATGCGTTCGATCGCGATGGGCAAGGACGCAGCCGGTGTTAATCGACTGATGCTGAACGGCAAGTCGTTGTT